>JADCRD010000003.1:600000-826330 GCA_014946745.1 Lysobacterales bacterium
CGCGCAGCGGCGAGACCGTCGACGTGGAAGCGCCGCGGCCGACCGATCTGCAGGCCCTGCTCGATGCGCTGGCGGTCGATCTGGCCGAAGCTTCGCTCAAGCGCTGAGGCGGCCGTGATCGATCCGCGCATCCGTCAGCCCCTCGAACGTGCGCTCGACGCGCAGGCGCGGGCTTCGGTGAGGCTTGACGCCGACTGGCCTGCGCATTCCCACATACGCGGCTTCAGCACCCTTCGGCGCGGCTTGAACGTCGGTGTATCCAAGCCGCCGTTCGATGACTTCAACCTCGGCGCGCACTGCGGCGATGAGCCGCAGGCGGTCGCCACCAATCGCGCCGCGCTGGGCTGGGCGGGCGCCTTGCCCTCCGCACCCTGCTGGCTGCGCCAGGTGCACGGCACCCGGGTCTGGCGCTTCGACGCGCCGAGTGCGGTCGAGATCGAAGCCGATGCCTCGGTCACTTCGACGCCCGGCGTGGTCTTGGCCGTGCTGACCGCCGACTGCCTGCCGGTGCTGTTCGCCGCGCGCGATGGCAGCGAAGTCGGCGCGGCGCACGCGGGCTGGCGCGGGCTGTGCGCGGGCGTGCTGGAGAACACCGTGGCGGCGATGCGCAGCGCGCCGAGCGATCTCATCGCCTGGCTCGGCCCCGCTGCGGGGCCGCAGGCCTACGAAGTGGGCGAGGAAGTGCGTGCGGCCTTCGTTGGGCGTGATATGGCGGCGGCCAGCGCCTTCGTCGCGACCCGAGCGGGCCGTTGGCTCTGCGATCTCTATGCGCTGGCGCGGCTGCGGCTCGCTGCGGTGGGCGTGCAGGCCGTACACGGGGGCGGGCGCTGCACCATCAGCGAACCCGCAGCCTTCTTCTCGCACCGGCGCGACGGCCGCAGCGGGCGCATGGCCAGCCTGGTGTGGATCGAGCCTACCTAGGCGGCGAGCCCTCAATCCGTGCGCGCTTGGTGCGTCGTCGACCTCAGCTCAAAGCGCACCACGGGCGAACCCAACGAAGGCGCGTGACGCCGCAGCTTCAACGCGCGGAGTGCCTCGATTCGCATGGGGTGGGCCCGCGCCCACTCTGGCCTCGAACCTGCGCCGACCACCGCGCGACCCCGATCCGCCTCAGCGCTCGAACCGCCCCTCGCGCAGAAACTGTGCTGCCTGCCGCGCGACCTCCTGCGAGTAGATCAGCCCGGTGTGGCTGGTGCGCACTACGACATGATCGACCAAGCCTGGCGGCCGCGTTTCGGCCACGGTGACCGTGCCGTCGTGCGCCCCTTCAAAGCGGCCGAACCAATGGCCGAGGCCCAGCGGCAGCGTGCCGGCGATCACCCCAACCTCGAAGCCTTCGGGCAGCGGCAGCACGCCTTCGCGCAGCAGGTGCACGGCCTTGCCCAGCACGCGCCCCAGCGGTCCGCGCGCGGCCACTCCCGCGGCCGTGCTGCTGCCGGTCAGGGGTGAGCCGAGGCAGAGGATCCGCCCGATCGGCAGCTCCGGATGCGCGCGCGCGCACTCGACGGACAGCAGCCCACCCATGCTGTGCCCGATCAGGTGGATCGGACCTTCGCCCGGCCAGTCGCGGAGGCGACGCTGCAGGCGCGAGAGATGCTCGTGCGGGCTGGCCAACACCGAGCGGTAGTCGAAATACTCGGCCTCGAAGCCCGCCGCGCGCAGGCGCGCGCGCAGCGGCAGCAGGGTCAGCCCACGCAGCCAGAGCCCGTGCAGCAGCAGCACACGCGGGCGCGGCGACTCCGTCACCGCCGCTCAGCCCTGCGGAAGATCGACTTTGACCGACAGCTCCTTGAGCTGTGCGGCCGGAATCGACGAAGGCGCCGAGGTCAGCAAACACTGCGCGCTCGCGGTTTTCGGGAATGCGATCACGTCGCGGATCGACTCGGTGCCGGCGATCAGCGCGGCGATGCGGTCGATGCCGAAGGCGATGCCGCCGTGCGGCGGCGCGCCGTGGTTCAGCGCCTCCAGCAGGAAGCCGAACTTGAGCTGGGCCTCTTCGGCCTCGATGCCGAGCAGCTCGAACACGGCCGCCTGCATATCGGTGCGGTGGATGCGGATCGAACCGCCGCCGATCTCGTTGCCGTTCAGCACCATGTCGTAGCCGCGGCTGACCGCGATCTTCGCGTTCGCGCGCAGGTCGGCGATGTCGTCGACGGCAGGCGCGGTGAAGGGGTGGTGCAGGGCGACGTAGCGGCCGCTTTCTTCGTCCCACTCGAACATCGGGAAGTCGGTGACCCACAGCGGCTTCCAGGCGTTATCGACGCGGCCGAGGTCGCGGCCGAGCTTGAGACGCAGGGCGCCCATGAAGTCGCTGACGACCTTGTAGGTGCCGGCGCCGAAGAACAGCAGGTCGCCGTTCTCCGCATTCGCGAGCTTGAGGATCGCGGCGATGGCCTCATCAGAGAGGAACTTCGCGATCGGCGAGTTGATGCCTTCGCGGCCCTTGGCGATGTCGTCGACGCGCATCCAGGCCAGGCCCTTGGCGCCGTAGCGCGCGACGAAGGCCGCGTAGTCGTCGATCTGCTTGCGCGAGAGCTGCGCCTGCGGCGCGCGCAGCGCGACCACGCGGCCGTCGGCGTGCTCGGCCCATTCGGCGAAGACCTTGAACTCGCAGCCGCGCACGGCCTCGGCGATGTCGACCAGCTCAAGGTCGATGCGCAGGTCGGGCTTGTCCGAGCCGTAGCGGCGCATGGCCTCGGCATAGGTCATGCGCGGGAAGGGATTGGCCAGCTCGATGCCGTCGACCTCGCGCAGCACACGGCGGATCATGTCCTCGACGAAGTCCTGCACGTCGCGCTCGCGGACGAAGGCGAACTCCATGTCGAGCTGGGTGAACTCCGGCTGGCGGTCGGCGCGCAGGTCCTCGTCGCGGAAGCAGCGGGCGATCTGATAGTAGCGATCGAAGCCGGCCATCATCAGCAGCTGCTTGAACAGCTGCGGCGACTGCGGCAGGGCGAAGAACTGGCCGCCGTGCACGCGCGAGGGCACCAGGTAGTCGCGCGCGCCTTCGGGCGTGGCCTTGGTCAGGATTGGCGTCTCGATATCCTGGAAACCGGCGGCGTCCAGATGCCGGCGCAGGGCCTGCACCAGCTTGATGCGGGTGCGCATCATGCGCTGCATCTCGGGGCGGCGCAGGTCGAGGTGGCGGTACTTCAGGCGCGAATCCTCGCCCGGGTTCTCGTGGCCGTAGAAGGGCAGCTTGCCGGCCTTGTTCAAGATCTCGATTTCGCTGGCGACGATCTCGACGCGGCCCGAGCGGATGCGCTCGTTGACGCTGTGGCGCGCACGCACGGTGCCGACCACGCGCAGCACGTCCTCATAGCCCAGGCTGGCCGCGACCTCGAACAGGGCGGCCTGGTCGGGCTCGACCACCACCTGCACCACGCCCTCGTGGTCGCGCAGGTCGATGAAGCAGACGCCGCCGAGGTTGCGGGCGACATCGGTCCAGCCGCAGAGGGTGACGCTCTGGCCGAGCAGGGCCTCGTCGACGAGACCGCAGAAGTGGGTACGCATGGCAGCTCCGGGGCGCCGCGCTTGGCGCGGACGCGATCAGCTTGGGAAAGGGAGGAGGCGCGGCGGCCGGCTCAGGGCCGGTCGCGCGGGCCGCATAGCGTAGGCCCGCGGACCGCCTGCGGCAATGCGGCATCCGGGCTATTCTCGCCGGCTTTCGCGAAAGCACCGGACCCTGTCGTCGCATGAGCACCCCCCAGCTGGACGCCGCCATGAACCTCCACCGCGCCGGGCGCCTCGACGAGGCCGAGCAGGCCTATCGGGCCCTGCTGCCGACCCAGCCGGCCAGCGCCGGGCGAATGCTGGGCGTGCTGCTGCTGCAGCGCGAACGCTGGGCGGAAGGCGCCGCTGTGCTGGTGCCGCTGTCCAAGGCCGAGCCGCGCGACGCCGAGCTGGCGGTGAACGCGTCGCTGGCGCTGCGGCGCAGCGGCCAGCGCGAACCCGCGGTGATGGCGGCGCGCTGCGCGACCGCGGCCGATCCGCAGCGCCTGTCGGGCTGGAACGCGCTGGGGCTCGCTGCGCTGGAAACGGGCGAGCTTGAAGAAGCGCTCACGGCCTTCGAGCGCGGCCTCCAGCTCGCTCCTGGACACCCGGCCTTGTCCCTGCACCGCGCCCAGACCCTGCGTCGGCTGGGCCGCTACAGCGAGGCCGGGCCGGCGTTCGCCGAGCTGGTGAACGCCCAGCCCGCTTTGCTTGAGGCCTGGCGCGGCCTGGCCGCGACCAACGCGGCCGTCGGCAACGTCGATCTTGCGCTTGAATGCCGCAGTCGCGCGCTGGCGCTGCAGCCGCAGGACCCGGAGCTGCGCCTTGAGCACGCGGTCGCCCAGCTGCTGCACGAGCAGGCCGAGGCGGCGGTGCGCTCGATCGAGGCCCTGATTGCGGACGGCCACGGCGATGCCCAGGCCTGGGCCTGGCTGGGCCGCGCGCAGCTCAAGTGCGGCCAGCGCGAGGCCGCCCGCGCGGCTTTCGCGCAGGCGCAGCAGCGCGATCCCCAGGATCAAGTGGTTGCCCACTTTCTGGCGGCGCTCACCGGTGAGCTGCCGAGCGAGGTGGAAAGCGACTACATCCGACGCCTGTTCGACGACTTCGCCGGCCATTTCGAAAGCACCCTCGTCGGCAAACTCGGCTATGCCACGCCGGCGCGGCTCGCGGCGTTCATCCGCGAACAGGCCGGCGATGCCTTCGCGACCGTGCTCGACCTCGGCTGCGGCACCGGCCTGATGGCGGTCGAGCTGGCGGCCGAGGGCCGCGTCATCGATGGCGTTGATCTGTCGACCCGCATGCTCGACGTGGCGCGCACCAAGGGCCTCTACCGCGCGCTCTACGCCGCCGAGGTGCTGGAGTTCCTGCGCGGACTCGATCAGCGCTGGGACCTCATCGTCGCCGCCGACGTGTTCGTCTATTTCGCCGACTTGGCGGCCGTGTTCGCCGCGGCCTTCGAGCGCCTGCCGCCGGGTGGCGGCTTCGCATTCTCGATCGAGCGCAGCGCCGGCGATGCCACCGAGCTGCCGGCCGAGACCGGCCGCTACCGCCACGCGCCTGCAGCGCTGCGCGCGCAGCTGGCAGCCTGTGGTTTCGTTGGGATTGCGGAGCAGCAGGTCGCCATCCGCCTCGAAAAGGGCGAGCCGGTGGCCGGCGTGCTGATGCTGGCCACGCGGCCGGGCTGATCGCGAGGGAAGCTCTGATTTGTTGGAGCTTCCGGCGCGCGAGGGATGGCGCGCCCGCGGATCCAGCAGGCACGTGCTTGATCCAGCTCGACCGAGCGAAGCGGAGGCGTCGCCGCGCAGCGGCCGAACGCGTCCGGACATGCGCCGGACGCGCGACCACGGATCAAGGCCAGGAGGGACTTGGTCCGTGTTGCCCTAGGCTCCGTTCTCCTCGATCGGTCAAGGCGCAGGGAGAGCGGAGCAGCCTGCCTCGTCGCAGCCCCGCCGCGATCAGCTTTCCGCGCGTTTCTCACCGTCGCCGGGCAGCGGCGCATGGCCCCAGGGCGTCGGCGGGATGTCGACCGGCGTGGTCAGGTCGAACTCGACCTGGAACAGGCGGCCGCCCGGTCGCGACAGTTCGTACAGGTAGCGCTTGCCCGGCTCGATCTCGATCGCCCAGGTGTTGGTGGTGGAGACCGCCCGGCCCTGCGCGTTGAACAGGTCGATGCTGAAGGCATCGACCGGGAACTCCTGGCGCAGCGCGCTGCCCTCGCTCGCGGTGTCGCCGCCGTACTGGGTCATCGCGTCCTCGCTGCCGTCGGCATGACGATGGTCGTGCTTGAGTCGCAGGCCGGTCTCGGTGCGGGTGATGACCCAGGTGCGCGAACGGTCGTCGCCGACGTGGAAGGGCAGCTTGACCTCGGTGTCGCCGCACTCGCGCACATGCATCACCAGCGCCTTGCCCTCGAAGGGGTCGTTCGGCTCCGCCGGCACGTTGGTGACGATGCGTCCCGCGAAAGCCTGGCCGCAGTGTTGGCGCAGGGCGTCGAGGAAGGCATCGGGGGCTGCGCGCTCGGCGGGAGCCACCGGCGCTTCGGCGGCGGCAGGTGCGGCGGCCGCGGTCGTCGGTGCCGGCGCTGCAGTGCTGCTGGCGGGAGGCGCATCGTTGCCGCAGGCCGCGAGCAGACACAGGGCGGGCAGCAGGGCCAGTTTCGGAAGCGTCATCGGGCTCGGGCTCGAAAAATGGAAGGCTCGGGACCGTAGCAGAGCTCGGCCGCGAACGCATCGCGGCGCCCGCAGCGTGCTGGTGCGTGGGCCCTCGCTCACCCGGCGCGGTGTGGGTTCAGAGCTCCGCCCACTGCCTCATCAGGTTGTGATAGACGCCCGACAGCTGCACCAGCTCCGCGCTGTCGCCGTGGCGGCGGCGCAGGCCCTGGATGTTGAGATCGAGATCGAGCAGCAGGCGGCGCTGCTCACCGCTGCGGACCAGGCTCTGCACCCAGAAGAACGAGGCGATGCGTTCGCCGCGCGTCACCGGCGCCACGCGATGCAGGGTGGTCGCCGGATAGAGGATCATCGAGCCGGCCGCGAGCTTGATGCGCTGGGTGCCGTGGTAGTCCTCGATCAGCAGCTCGCCGCCCTCGTACTCCTCGGGGCCGTTCAAGAACAGCGTGCAGGAGAGGTCCGTGCGCAGCTTGCGCGTCTCACCGCGGATGGCGTTGTCGATGTGGTGGCCGAAGTCCATGCCCTCGCCGTAGCGATTGAACAGCGGCGGAAAGATCGCGTGCGGAAGCGCAGCGGCGATGAACAGCGGATGCGCAGACAGCTTTCCAACGATCCGCTCACCCAGCACCTGCGCAGCCTCGCAGTCCTCCGGCAGCTGCTGGTTGCGCTTGACCTGGGCCGACTGGTGGCCGGCGGTGATGCGGCCGTCGGCCCAGGGCGCGCGGGCGAGCAGGTCGCGGGCGAAGGCCAGCTCGTCCGCGGTGAGCACATCGGGGATGGGCAGAAGCATGTCTGGTCAGTCTTGCAGTGAGGTTGGCGATGCAGGACGCCGGGCGCGGGCCCGGCGTCCTTTCCAGCGGCATCAGAACGCGTAGCTGAAGCTCAGGCGCCAGCTGCGCCCTTCGCCCGGGGTGAGAAACACCGGGTGCGCGAACTCGAAGTACTCGGTGTCCGCCAAGTTGTAGGCGTTCAGCGCCACTCGCCAGCGCTTCGTGCGGTAGCCGGCATAGGCATCCCAGCGCGTGTAGGCGGGGACGGCCAGCGTGTTGCCGGTGTTGGCGAAACGCTCGCCGACGTGGAAGGCGCCGCCACCCAGCTCGAAGCCGCCACCGAACTCGTAGACGCTCCACAGGCTGGCGCTGCGTCGCGGCGCATTGGCCGGGCGATTGCCTTCGATCGCAACGCCGCTGTTGGTCTGGTTGGATTCGATGATCTCCGGATCCATCAGAGCGACGCCCCCGAAGACGTGCCAGGCCTCGGTGATCGCCCCCGAGATGCCCAGCTCCACGCCGCGGCTGCGCTGGCGGCCGTCCAGGGTCTGCACCGCGGTGTTGCCGGGATCGACGTCGCGGGCGTTGAACTTGTCGAGGGAGAACAGGGCGACATCGACCAGCAGGCGATCGCCGAGGGGCGTGTACTTGAAGCCGACTTCGAGATTGCGCGTCTCTTCGGGGTCGAGCTGGGCCGAGCTCTCGCTCAAGCCGAAGGTTTCCGCCGAGGGGTTGAAGGCGTTCGAGGCGTTGGCGTACCAAGCGGCCTTCTCGCTGGGCTGGTAGACCGCGCCGAGCGTGTAGGCCGTCATGTCGTCCTCGCGTTCGAGCACGGCGCCGGTGAGTTCGTTGCTCACCCGCGCCTCGAACTGGTCGTGGCGCAGGCCAGCCAGCAGCCGCCACTGCTCGCTCAGCTTGAGGTTGTCCTGCAGATAGAGCGCGCGCGTATCGGTCGCGGTCTTGCTGTAGGTCGACAGCGCGGCGCCCTCCAGCGAACTGGGCAGCGGCACGCTGACGCGCACCGAGCCCGGGTTCAGCAGCGGCACCGGCGGCAGCGCGGCCAGACCGGCGCGCGCGCGGTTGCTGAAATCTTCGCGGCCGAGATCGAGGCCAAGCGCGATCTCGTGGCTGATCGCTCCGGTGTTCGCGCTGAAGGCCAGATCGGTCTGGTTGTAGAAATTGTTCTGGGTGGTGCCGGTCAGCGTGTGGTTGCGCGTCACCGGGGTGCTGGCATCGAGAGTGGCGGCGGTGAGCGCGTTCGGCCGCACCATCCGGTGCAGGCGTTCGACATCGCTGAAGCTCATCGTGTGGCGCAGCTCGGCGCCGTTGGCGAAGCCGTGGCTCAGGGCCACGCGGCTGCTCAGAACGTCGTACTGGCTGAAGGAGTCGCGGCCAAGGCCATAGTGATTGCCGCGCGGTACGTCGACGGGCGTGCCTGAGGGCAGGTGCCAGGGGATGCCGTAGTCGGCGACGCCATCCTCGGTCTGCCACAGCAGATTCGCCTCAAGGCGTGTCGTATCGCCGAGGCTCAGGCCCAGGCTGGGGGCCACGCCTCGGCGCTCGACGAACACCGTATCGCGGAAGCTGTCGGCGTCGTGGTAGAGCGCGGCCACGCGCAGGCCCGCGGCTTCGTTGACGCTTTCGTTCAAGTCGAGCACGGCGCGCTGCAGGCTGTGCGCGCCCAGGCTGAGATCGACGCGCTGGAAATCTTCGGCCTGCGGGCGCTTTGAAGCGGTGTTGACCACGCCGCCGGCGGCACCGCGGCCGAACTGCATGGCGGCGGCGCCCTTCAAGACTTCGACCTGCTCGGTGGCGAAGGTGTCGCGGGCGTACTGGCCGTTGTCGCGCACGCCGTCGAGGTAGATGTCGGTGCGCCCACCGAAACCGCGCAGGCTGATGTTGTCGCCTCTGAACCCACCCTCGCCCGAGGCCAGCGTGAGGCCCGCCACGTTGCGCAGGGCGTCGGCGAGATTGATCGCGCCCTGGGTCTCGATGACCGCGTTCGGCACCACGCTGACCGCGCGCGGCGCATCGCGCAGCGGTTCCGGCAGCTTGAGTCCGCCGGCTTCGGCGCGGTAGCGGTCGGGCGTGCTGCCCTGTACGTCGACGCGATCCAGCTGTTCGGCGGGCGCGCTGGCGCCGTCGGCGGTTTCGATGAGGACCGATTCGGCCTGGGCGGGAAGGGCGAACGCAGCGAGCAGGGCCGCATACAGCGGCGCGCTGTGGGACGGGGAGGGCATTGCGTAACTCCGGTCGAAAGGCAGGCGTGTTGTCGTGAGGGCCTGGCTGTGGACCGTGGCGACTGGCCTCGGAGGCGAACGCGATCGGTCGTGCATGACCCGAGCGCGCGGTCGATCCGGAGCGAGCTGCACAGTCCCACTCGAACGGCTGGGTACCCGCGGGGCCGCGCGCACTCAGCGTGGCGCGGCGGGCGGCAAGTGTAGAGTTAAATGAGAATTGATCGCAACTGAAGCCCGGCCCGGAGGGGCAGTCGACCCAGCCGCCGCAAGCCGCGGAGTCTGCGTGCGTATGCGCGTCTTCTCCGAGTTACGAACGCGCCTGGGAGTGGGAGAGCGATGGCGCGCCTGCCAATGGGCCGGCGAGTCGATGCAGGGGCTCAGCGCGCGCAAGCCGCCGCGAAGCCAGGGCGGGCCCTGCCTTCAGGCGTCAGGCGGAGCGCGCGGAGGGCTGGGCAAGCGCTGGTTTGCGCGGGCGCTCAGTCCGCTTCGGCCGCATCCTGCGCCGCGCGCAGGATGCGCAGCACGTTGCCGCCCCAGAGCTTGCGGATCTCGTCTTCGCCGTAGCCGCGGCGCATCAGTTCCCAGGTGACGTTGAGCGTCTCGGCCGCATTGTCCCAGCCGACCACGCCGCCGCCGCCGTCGAAGTCCGAGGCGATGCCGACATGGTCCACGCCGATGAGGTCCACCGCGTAATCGATGTGGTCGACAAAGGCGTCGAGGCCGACGTCCGAATAGCGCGCGCGCAGGTCGAGCACACCCTGGTTGTAGGCGGCGATGTCGGCTTCGCTGGCGGCGTCCCACCCCTTGGCGATGTGCGTGGCGCGCAGCTCGGCGATGCCGGCGGCCACCTCCGGCGCAAGCGCCGCCACGTAGGAACGGAAGGCCACCATCTGCGCGACGCCGCCGTTGTCGCGGATCGCTTTCAGCTGTTCGTCGTCGAGGTTGCGAGCGTTCTCGTAGCGGCCCGCGGCGCCCGAGTGCGAGGCGATGACCGGCGCGCGCGACAGCGACACGGCCTCCAGCATCGAGCGTTTGCCGACGTGGCTGATGTCGACCAGGATGCCGAGATCGTTCAGCGCCTTGACAAGATCTCGCCCGAGCTCGGTGAGGCCTTCGTCCTCAGGGGCATCGCCCAGCGCCGGGTTCGGATTCGAGCTGCCGCCGAACTGGTTGTGGCCCATGTGGGTGAGGCCGACGTAGCGCACGCCGCGCTCGGCCCACAGCGCTATGCCCGCGATCGAGGGGCCCAGCGGATAGGCGTTCTCCATGCCGATCAGCGCGACCTTGCGGCCGCTGGCGTGGATGGACTCGACCTCGTCGGCGGTGGTGGCCAGCGCGATCTGGTCCGGGTAAGCCTCGATGGCGCGACGGATCGCGCGGTAGCTGTTTTCGGCGCTGGCCGCGGCTTTCGCGTAGCCCGCGTCATCGCGCGCGCCCTGACCGGTGAAGACGATCAGGAACATCGCATCAAGGCCGCCGGCGCGCATCTTCGGCAGGTCAACCTGGGCGCGGGTGAAACGGCCGGGGTCGAGTTGTTCGGTCGCATAGCCGCGGCCGATGTCGACGTGGGTGTCAAGAGTGAGAACCTGCGTGTGCAGGGCGCGGGCCTCGGTCTCGGACACCTCGCGCGGCGTGCGCGCGTCCGCGCTGGCGAAGGGCAGGGCGAGGCCGGCAAGCAGCAGGCAGGACAGGACGGTTCGAGTCATCGCTGGGGTTCGCGGAAAGGGAAGCCAAACCCGAGTGTCGCGGCGCGGCCCTCGCCTGCACACCGCCGAAAGTCCCATGGATGTGGGGTCAGCCTGCGCAGCAAAGGCCGCGACCGGGCTCCAGGCGCCCGGTCGCGGCCTTTGCGTGAGTGGCCTCAGCCTTCCGACTCGACCGGCTCGTCGCCGCCGAGCTCGATGTGCACGTGTTCGTTCCAGTCGGCCGCGGCCTCCTTGGTGTACCAGCGGCCTTCGACCAGCACCAGCGACTGCTCGAACTGCAGCGGCGCATCGAACACGGTGACGGTGGTACGCACGCGCGCCTCATCACCCTCCACCTCGAGCACTTCCATGCGCGCGGTCGAGGCGATGGCGTCGACGTCGATGCCATACAGCTTCACCGCCTGCTTGCCGGCGGCCAACATGCGCCCGCCGTGGCCCAGCAGCTGCTCGAAGCTCAGCATCTTGAGCTGGTCCAGCTCGCTGATGCCGGTGCGACGCGCCGCATCCGCGAACAGGCTCAGGGCCTCACGCAGGGTGTCGGCGCTGAAGAAGTCGGTCTCGATGATCCAGGCTTCGATGCCCGGCAGCGCGCGCTTCAGCATCTCGCGCTGCTCGTCGGTCAGCTCGGAGTCCGGCGAGGTGATGGCCATGTTCATCGCGCCCAGACCCAGCAGGATCATGCCTTCGGACTGCGCCGCGCGCTCACGCAGCTTGGGCTCGATCTCCGCCATCAGCTGGTCGACAGCGTCCGGCGCGATCAGCTTCTGCAGGCCTTCGGTGAACTCCGCCCGCTGTGCCTCGGTGGTTGGCTTGAGGCGGGCCTCTTCGTACTTGTCGAGCAGGCGCTGGTAGTGCGACGGCGGCAGGCTGCCGCGGACCAGGGCCGCCAGATCGTTGCTGCGGAACTGGCGCACCAGCTCCTGCAGCTGGATCGCCGGGTCGGCAGCCGCAACCGCGCTTATCGCCACCGTGGCCGGGGTCTGTGCGGGCAGGGTCTGCGGGGCCAGGCCCAGGAAGGCCAGGAGTGAAAGGGTGAGCATCGTGCTGCGCATGGGCATCCTCCTTGTGCGGTGCCGGGCGGATCGCCGCGGCCGCATGTCCCGATCGGAACTCCCGGTCGGCGTCCTGCTGGCCGGGAGTCGGTGTCCTGCACGCGGTCATCCGCTCGCAGCAGGTCCTGCTCGGCGGCGGTTGCGGTGTGCATCCGGGGCAGCAGGTGGGTTTAGTGTTGTAGATAACTACAACACCACGCAGTGCCGGAAGTCATGCCTGTGCGTCACGCGCGGCGGGGGCTTGCGTCCGGCCCTCGCCGAATCGGAGAGTGCGGCGGCAGCCGATGCGGCTCCCCAATCCGCCCTGCCGCGTGCCCCGGCTCGCGGCCGTCAACGAGGAACGCCCCATGCTGAGACTGTGGATCACCCTGCTGCTGGTGCTGCTGCTGATCGGCGCCGTGGTGGGGGCGTTGACGCGGACCGAGCCCAAGCGGCTCTGGGCCTTCGCCTTGGGCCTGCTATGCGTGGGCCTGATCGGCGGCGGGCTGCTGTGGATCTTCGCGCCCTGAGGCGTGGCAGCGCCGCGGGTCAGCGGTGCTGCCGCGTGGCCTTGATCGCGAACACGCCGTCCAGCGCCAGCTCGGCGCGGAAGCCGGCCTTCTCCAGACGCCGCGAGACCTCGCGCGGCACGTCGCGGCCGCTGGTCAGCCGGTTCGGCGCACCGGTGTAGTGGAACAGGCGGCCGCCGGGCTTCAGCACCCGCGCCAGCTGGTCGTAGAACGCCTGCGAGTAGAGCTCGCCGGCAATGCCGAAGCGCGGCGGATCGTGCAGAGCCGCATCGAAGCCGGCCTCAGGCAGATCCGCGATCGCCAGCGAGACGTCACCCTGTCGCAGCTCCAGACGGCCGGCCGCTTCGGCCGAAGATGGATCGGGCGACCATGGGTTGAGTCTGCGCAGCCAGTGCACCGAGGGGTTCTTCTCGAAGCTCAGGATCTGCGCGGCGCCTTGCTCCAGCGCACAGGCAGCGAAGTAGCCGAGGCCGCCGCAGGTGTCGAGCAGGCGCTTGCCGCGCGGCTGCACCAGTTTGACCTTGCGCCGCGCGTCCTCGAAGGGCGAGAGCTTCGAGGTCGGCAGCATCTTGATGCCATCGATCTCGAAGGTCGGCGCGCCCCATTCGGTTGGCACCAGCTTGATCAGCGAACCCGAATACACCTGGACCGGGAGAAACTCGCCCTCATCCCAGTAGTACAGCGTGCGTTCCCGCAGGGCCGAGGGATAGGGAAAGCGCTGCCCCCTGGCGCTCCAGTCTTCGAAGGAAAGCGCTAGGCACTCCGTGCTCCGACCGAGGTCGAGGGAAAGCGTCAGGCCTGCATCACCCCTGTCACGCGCTGCTCTCAGGGCGTCGGCAATGTCCTTGGTGATTAGCAACGTGGTGGGCGCTTTCAAGAGATCGACTTCGAAGAAGGCGGCGCGGACCTTAGCAGATGACCGCAGCCCGTCGAGGCTCTCCTGTCGCGACCCGCAGCCGGTGGGCGCATCCGGCCCTGGCGCGCCTGAGGGCCGCTTTGGCCCACGAGTGCCCGACCGGCGCCCACGCCCCCGATCCTCCAGGAGTCAAGCGCCCATGCCCGCTGCCGTCGCGCTCTTCGCGGGCGAACCGGCGGATCCTTGGAAGACCTCGAAGTGGGAAGGGCTGAAGCACATCCTGCGAAAGCTGCCATCAAGGCGTTCTCGTGCGGATGTTTGGCGTCGAAATCAGCGGCTGTGGTCGTCGACCCGACGCACGGGCAACGCAGAGACGATCCCCGTGTGCGGCGGTTACGTCTGCAGCCATCCGCGCCATCCTGGCGCCCATCGACCAGCGAGATTCGCAAACGCCAACGCTTCAACTGCCGCAGTGGCGCTTGGCATCGCCCGAAGTGGCTGCGTCACCTCAGCATTCGCCAGCGGCTTGCTTCAAGGCGGGTAGGGGCCGCGGAACTCGGTGTCGCGAATCTCAGCCTGCCACAGCCGTTTGCCGTCGCTCAGATTGATTGCCTGCAGCTCCGGTCGCTGGACGTCAATGTCGTTCTCTTCGAACGCAATGCTGAGGGGCTCAACAAACAGCAGCACACCTTCGACCACTTCGAAGGGCAGATACGAGTGCTGGCTGTCGATCGATCCCAGCGCGGCCCCCTTGCTGTCCTGCAGCGTCCAGCGATAACCACCCTGAGAGATCGGTTCTGAGACCAGAGTGTGAGCGCTACTGGCGGAGTGGAAGCGCCGTGCAGCCCCCGGCTGAGGCAGGCCGATTTCGACAAGGCGCGGCTTTTCTGACCCGAGGCCTTTGCTGTTTGCCACCGGCGAGAGCTTGGCATCCGTCCAGTCGACGCTGAAACTGCCCGCGAGCGCTACCGAAGCGTCCTCCGGCTGGGCTTTCTTCGGCGCAGCGCCATCGCGGGTCGGGCCCCAGTCATCGCCGGCCAGCAAAGCCCCGCTGATGTGGCTGTGCCGGTACGCCCAGTCAAGGCTGGCACTGCTGGCCTTGATCTGGAATTGCTCGCCCAGGCGGTCGTCGATGAGTGCCCGAGCGGGGTGCGGCAGAGGCGCGGATCCGTGACCACCGACAGCCCCCGAGCTGGCATCGATGAGGGCGTAGTGCACACGTCCGCGTTCCGCCGGTTCAGCCACGGCCAGCACCCGGTTCTCGCTCAGCGCGACGGGCATGTCGGCGGCCTGACTCGTCCAGCGCTGCTTGCCATTGGCGATGTTGATGGCGGCAATGCCGCCCTCAGGGCGCATCACCAGGACCTGCGAATTGGCAGGGTCCACGAGCACCCCGCGCTGCAACTCGGTTGCTTGCGACGGACTGGCGAAGCCCAGGCAGGCCAACACGCACAGGATGGGGCGCATAGGTATGAACATGGATCAACCTTGATGACTAAGTGCGCATTCTGGCAAGACTGGGCTGCTCCGTCGAATGGGAAGCAATGCCATCGGGTCGCGTATCCTGCCCCTTTTGTGAATCGAGTGTGAGGCGGTCATGAGGAAGTTGGGGCGGAGCTTGATGTCTTTTCTGTGGGGCGTGGTCGGCTGGACATTCCTGGTCGCGGCCGCCCATGCGCAGCCGGCGAATGACAACTTTGCCGATGCCGCGACGCTGTCCGGCGACGTCGTGAGCGCCACCGGCAGCAACGTCGGAGCCACCCGTGAAGCGGGCGAGCCCCAACACGCGGGAAATGCCACTCGCGCCAGCGTCTGGTGGCGCTGGACAGCGAACCGCTCCGGTACCGTCAATGTCGATACGGTGGGCAGTAGCTTCGACACCGTTCTGGCGATCTATACCGGCACGGCGGTCAATGGTTTGACCGAGATCGGCAGCAACGATGACTCCGCCGGCGTACAGAGCCGGGTGAATTTCCAGGCCGTCCAGGGCACGACCTATCGGATTGCGGTCGCGGGCTTCGATGCTGCTGTCGGCAGCATTCGCCTGCAGTTGCTGGCCGGCGAACCGCCCCCGCGAATCGCCTCCAACCCTGCGCCTGGCAGCGCGTTGACGCTGCCGGCCGGCGCCCTTGGAAGCGTCACGCAGCTGCGGCTCGATCTGATCACCACCGGTGGATCCACCGGCTCCAGCCTGCAGGTGACTTGCAATGGCGCTTCGGGAGTGCTGGTGGGTCCAGCAGGCTCAGCGCCGAACAGCGCCAGTTTCAGCCAAACGGTCAACGCCGGTTCGCAGCCCGCCGATCTGCAGATCGCTGCCACCGTGGCGGCGACCGAGCAGCGCATCAGCAACGGATTGAGCTGCCAGGTCCAACCGTCGCTGGGCGACGGCTACGCGCTGGCGTACTCGGTGGTGGTGCCGGCGGCCCAAGACGCCGACAGCCCGCCGCTCATCAGCGCGCTGCCGGCCGGCGGTTCGCGCCTGCTGCTGCGTCCCGCGCTGGCCGGTGGCAGCGCTCGCGGCGGCGTCGACTTGCAAAGCCGGGCCGGCTCGGGCGATGGCTCCGCAACCGTCAACTGCAGCGCCACGGGCAACCTGTTGATCGGTGTTTCCGGCAGCACGCCGAGCAGCTCCGCCTTTGCCTTTTCGGTGGGTGCCAATCAGGAGCCCTTCGACCTGGAACTGGCCGCTGCGGTGGGGGCCACGTCGAGTACGGCTGAGCTCAACTGTCGTGTCACGCCCAGCCGCGGTGCCACGTACACCCTGAGCTTCAGCGTGGTTATTCCTGCGGCCATTGCAGCCGAGGCGGGGGAATGGGAAGCGCAGGGCCCGATCGAAGTGACCGGAGGGCAGGTTGAAGGCGTCAGTGTGCCGCGCGCCAATCCGGTGGCAGGGGCGATCCACGTGGTGGTTCCGCACCCCAGCAATGCCGATATTCTGTACGTCGGCGCCGTCAATGGCGGCGTGTGGAAGACCCGCAATGCAACAGCGCCAGATCCGCGTTGGGTGCGCCTTACGGATAGCCAGTCATCGCTCAGCATCGGCGCGCTGGATCTCGATCGGTCGGTCGCCGACGGCGAGACGCTGGTCGCCGGCATCGGCCGATTCAGCAGCTATGCACGACTTGGCGGCGTGCGCAGCGGTTTGATCCGCACCACCAACGGCGGAGACAGTTGGACCCCGCTGGATAGCAGCATGCGCGGCAGGAACATTTCCGGCGTGGTGGCGCGCGGGAATGTGATCGTGGCGGCGGTCGACACGGCAGACAGCTTTACCTGCAGCAATGTCGGTCTGTTCCGCAGCGTCAGCGGCGGCGCCAGTTTCACCAGGCTTATGGCCGCCCAAGGGTTCCCAAGCGGCGGCGTGGATGCACTCGCCGGCCATCCGACCAACCCCAACGTGATGTACGCCAGCCTGGAGGCGGCTGGGTCCTGCGCCTCCAACGCCGCATTGAACGGCATCTATCGCACCGCCGACGGCGGCGCCAGCTGGGCCAAGGTCAGCGATGCCGTCATGGATGCCTTGATCGATCAGGGGGACTCCAGCAACTACCTGTTCAAGATCCAGGTCGCGCCCGACGGTGCGGTGGTCGTGGCGATTGCGCGCGGCACCCTGTTGGGCGTGTTCCACAGCGCCAACGACGGCGCCAGCTGGACCTCCCTGGGCGTGCCGCAGACCATCGAAGGCGATGAGGCGGTGGGCATTCACCCGGGGCGGCAGGGCAGCTTGCACCTGTCGGTTGCGATCAGCCCGACCGACAGCAATCTGGTGTTTGTCGGCGGCGACCGCCAACCGCGCGGCGGCAATGGCGCATTCCCCAACAGCATCGGCGCCGCCAACTTCAGTGGCCGACTGTTTCGCGCCGATGCGCGAGCCGCCGGCGTCTGGACTTCGATCACTCACAACGGCACCGCGAGCTTCGGCTCCAGCCAGTCGCCTGCCGGCAGCGCGCCACACGCCGATTCGCGCAGCATGGCCTTCGATGCGGCTGGCCGCCTTATAGAGGGCGACGACGGCGGCGTCTATGCGCGCCTGTCGCCCGCCAACAACAGCGGTGACTGGATCAGCCTCAACGGCGATCTGCAGGTGACCGAGCAGCACAGCCTGGCTTACGACCCGCTCGCTCGAGTCACCCAGTCCGGTAATCAGGACAACGCCAACATGCGCCAGCTGCTCAGCGGTCAACCGCAGTGGGGCGTGGTGCTGAGTGGTGATGGCGGCGCGGTGGCGGTAGACCGCTTCCAGTTCGCCTCCGATGGTCGCTCGATGACCTTCTCCAGCACCCAGAACCTCGGCTCCTTCTCCCGCCGCACCTATGACGCCGACAACAACCTGCTGCGCACAGAGTTCCCCGCCCTGCGGGTTACCGGCAACGGAGCCACCCCGCGAGGACAGTTCCTCACTCCGGTCATCGCCCATCAGCTGCAGCCTCGCCGCTTGGCGATCGGCGCTGCGAACGGCGTCTACGAGTCCTTCGACTCCGGCACGACGGCGGTGCTGGTGGATCCCAACCTGCGCGCGTTCTCCATTCCAACCGCCGGCTCCCTTGCTTACGGCGCGATCGACAACCCGGACGTGCTGTACGCAGCCGCCTGCACCGGTGCCTGCGGCGATGTCCGGGACGGCGCGGACGGACTGTTCCTGCGTCGAGCCTTGGGCGATCCCATGACCTTGCTGCGGCAGGACTCGGAGGGTGTTTCCATCGTCAGCGTGACCCTCGACCGCAGGAACTCGAACCACGTCTTCGTGCTCGAGGATCTGGGTAGCGAATCGAGCATTTATCGAACGGCCGACGGTGGTGTCACCTGGACCGGCATCAGTGGCAACCTACCCGCGGGCGCGGGGGAGGTGCGCATCATCCGTTTCCTGCCCGGCCCCAACGGCAGCATGCTCGCCGCCGGCACGGACCGCAGCGTCTACCTCGCCAGCGAAGCGGAGGGGTTCGCGGTTTGGCGCATTGCCGGCAGCGGCCTGCCCGGAGCACCGGTCTATGCCCTCGACTATGACGAGAGCCAGGATCTGCTGATCGCCGGCACCCTGGGGCGCGGCAGCTATAAGCTCTCCGGACCGGTGGTGCGCACCTTCCCGGCGCCGCCGGTGGGCAGCGTCAACCCGCCGCCCGGCACCGATTACTCCGGCGCCTGGTCGAACCCGAACGAGAGCGGTTGGGGTCTGATCATCGTGCGCGGTGGCAGCGGCGCGTATGGGGTGTACATCTTCCACTACGGCGACGACTCAAAGCCTGACTGGTACCTCGCACCCGGCGCCCTCAATGGCAACCGCTTTCAGGCCAACGTCAGTGCCTTCAGCGGCCCCTGGTTCGGCACGGTGCCTTACAACCCGGCCAACGTCAGCGCTCGAAGCGCCGGCTCGATCACGATCGATTTCAGCGGCGAGACCACGGCCAACGTCAGCTTCACGATCGACGGCCGGACCGTGAATTCGAGCCTGAGAAAGCTGAACTTCTAGGGAAGCTCTGATCTATCAGAGCTTCCCGTGCGCCATGAATGGCGCGCTCGCGAATCAAGCATGCAAGTGCTTGATTCAGCGCGAGTGAGTCCGGACCTGCGCCGGACTCACGACGTCTGAAGAACTGCAGGATGGAGTTCTTCAGACCTTCCCTAGTGGATTCCGGGCGGGTTGTGACCCGCCCGGGTCTGCGAAGAGATTCGCTGGCTGCTGCCCTTCGAGGCCTGTCGCAGTGCGCCGTCAGCACACTGCGGCCGAGCCCGGCCGACGCAGTCATTGCTTCGATCCGCGCCGTGGACATGTGGCCGACTGAGGTGGCCGGCGCGCTTGGCTCTCAGCCTCTTCGCGCGAACACTTGGACCGTCCTCCCGGGGTGTCGACGTGAATCCAGGTTGATCCGAGCTGCGTCCCCCTCCGCCGCCGCGATCACCCGCGGGTCCATCACCCGGAACCACAGCGGGGGCAGGTAAGCCAAAAGGAACATGCCGAAGTAGCCGGTCGGCAGCTGCGGAGATTCCTCGAAGTGGCGCAGGCTCTGGTAGCGACGCGCGGCATGGGCGTGGTGGTCGGCATGGCGCTGCAGGTGGAACAGCACCCAGTTCGAGACCAGCGAATTGCTGTTCCACGAGTGCCGCGGCGTGCAGCGTTCGGGTCGGCCTTCGGCGTCGATCGGACGCTTCAGGCCATAGTGCTCGATGTAGTTGGCGGAAGACAGCTGGAAGTTTGCCCAGGCCGAGGCCAGCAGCAGAAAGCCCAGCGCTGCGATGCCGAGCCACAGAATCAGGGCGGTCCACAGCGCGAGCGTGAGTGCGCCGGTCTGCAGGATCTCGTTGTCGGGGTGCCAGACGCTGCGGCCTTCGCGCTGCAGCCGCTCGGCTTCCAGCGCCCAGGCGCGGCGCCAGGCGCCCGGCCACTCGCGCAGCACGAAGCGCCAGATCGATTCGCCCATGCGCGCCGAGGCGGGGTCGGCGAAGGTCGCCACGTCGCGATGGTGGCCGCGGTTGTGCTCGACCACGAAGTGGCCGTAGGCGGTGGGCGCCAACACCCACTGCGCCAGCGCACGTTCGATGCGCGTCTTCTTGTGGCCGAGCTCGTGGCCGGCATTGATGCAGAAGCCGCCGACCACGCCGGTCGACAGCGCCAGCGCCAGCCAGCCGTGCCAGGGCAAGTCGGCCCGGGTCGCGTACCACGCACCGACGATGAACCAGAACCACAGCAGGGGCACCACGGCCCAGGTGATCCACCGGTAGTAGCGGTCCTCCTCCAGCTCCGGCACCTGCGACTCCGGCGGATTGCTGCGGTCTTCGCCGACCGCCCAGTCCAGCAGAGGCAGGATGACGTAAACCAGCAGCAGGGGTGCCCACAGCGCCAGCGGCGTGTTGAGCGCTTCGGCGAGCAGCGGGCCGGCGCCGATCAGGCTGGGCACGGCCAGCGACAGCAGCCAGAGCGGGCGCTTGTGGTCTCGCCAGGGCGGGGCGACCTGCGTCGGCGCTGTGACAGGGGGCTGGGGCACGGTGCGGCCTCGCTCTGCAATGGAGGCACAGCGTGTCGGCTTGGCAGAACGCGTGCCAGCGTTGCAGCTGCCAAGGACTCGTCAGTTCGTGCCAGCATGCTGCGCATGTCCACGCCCTCTGCGCCTGCGCTGCATCCGGCCTACCTGCGCCTGCTTCTGCTGCAGCTGAGGCGTTCCGGGCTGAGCGCTGAGCCCTTGCTCGCCGAGGCGGACATCGCCGCCGCCGAGCTTGAGAGCGACCATCATCTGCTCGACCGCCAGCGCGTGCAGCGCATCGTGATCGCCGCGTTGCGCGTCAGCGGCCGGCCTTGGCTGGGGCTGGAGTTCGGCGCGGCGGTGCCCGTGTTGAGCCATGGGGCGCTGGGCTTGGCGGCCTCGGCCAGCGGCAGTCTCGGCGAGGCGCTGAGCTTGATCGCGCGTTTTCTTGCGCTGCGCGCACCGATGCTGAGCCTGAAGATATCGCCCGCGGCCGGCGGCGTCTGGGCTCGCTTCGAGCCCGCGGCGGAGCTGGGCGAGGCCCGCACCTTCGTGCTCGAAGCCGCGCTGGTCATGCTGGAGCGCCTGCTGCAGGGCTTGAGCGCCCGCGACTTCTGCGAAGCGCGGATCGAGCTGCCCTGGCCGCGTCCCGCCTGGGCGCGCCACTACGCCGCTTTTCTCGCCTCGCCCCTGCGTTTCGACGCCCGCGCCGCGCGGCTGTGGCTGCCAGATGCGCTGATGCATGCGCCCTGCCTGTCGGCCGATTCCGCGGCGCTGGCGTTCGCCCGCGCCGAGTGCGAGCGGCGCCTGGCTTCGGCCAGCCCGCGCCTCGATTTCGTCGCGGCGATCCGTCAGCGGCTTCAAGCCTGCGAGGGGGCGTATCCGGACGCGCTGCAGATGGCGGTGGAGCTGGGCCTGTCGCCGCGCAGCTTCTTCCGCCGGCTGGCAGATGAGGGCCTGCGCTGGCGCGGCCTGCTCGACGAAGCGCGCTGCGCGCGCGCCCTGCAGCTGCTGGGCGAGACCGATCTGCCGGTCGAGCGCATCGCTGAACGTCTGGGCTATGCCGACGCCAGCAACTTCAGCCGCTGCCTCAAGCGCTGGTGTGGCAAGAGCGCGCGGGAGCTGCGGGCCGTGCGGCCCTGAGCGGTGGCGTGATCGCCGCAGCCCGCGTCAAGCCAGCGCTCGGCTTCGCGCCGGGATCGCGCCTCAGGCCATCCATGCCGCGACGATCCGCCCGACTTCGGCCAGCACGGCGTCGTCCTGGGCGCGCATCTTCGGGTAGTGGGCGTCGGCTTCGTAGTAGGCCGCGATCAGCACCGGCGGACGCCGCGGCGGCCAGGCGATGGCGACATCGTTGTGCTTGTTGGCCATGCCCGCGCTGATGCCCGTGCCCGTCTTGTCGCCGATCCGCCAGCTGGGCGGCAGGCCGGCGCGCAGGCGCTTCAGACCCGTGCGCGTCTCGAACATCCAATGCGCAAGCACGCGCTGGCTGCTGGCGTCTAGAAGGCCGGGCCCGAACAGCCGCGCGCACAGTCTGGCCATGCCGCGCGGGCTGACCGTATCGCGCTCCTCGCCAGTCGGCACCTGGTTCATCTCCGGCTCCCAGCGATCAAGGCGTAGGTCGCTTTCGCCGAGCGCGCGCAGCTGGGCGGTGAAGCCCGCGGGGCCATCGAACAAGTGCAAGAGCAGGTTCGCCGCAAGGTTGTCGCTGGTGGTCTGGGTGGCATGCGCGAGTTCGAGCGCGCCGAGCTGGGTGCGCCCCAGCGCGCGCGCTGCGTCTACCGCCGGCTGATGCGGTACGTCCGGCAGGCTGTCCAAGGCGATCGGCGCGTGACCATCGATCCGCCCGGCCGCATGTTCGCGCAGCACCAGTGCTGCCAGCGGCAGCTTGAAGGTCGAGCACAGCGCAAAGCGTTCGGTGTCGCGCCAGCCGAAGCCAAGGCCGCTGCCGGTGTCGATCACGGCGGCGCCGAGGCGACCGCCGTGTTCCTCTTCAAGCTCGGCGAGACGCGCAGTCGCCGCGCTGCTGCTGAGTCGGTGCGCCGCGGGCGCGGCGGAGGCGGCGGTCGGCAGCAGTGCGAGGCCGCCGCCGGCGGCAAGTCCGCCCAGCAGGCGGCGACGGATTCCGAGTCGGGACATGGGGAAGGCTCTGGGTCAGGGCGCTTGAGCCTGCCCTGCGCCCGTGGCGAAACGCGGGCAGCAAGCTGCGAGCCGCTGACAATGCCGCCTCCGGCACACAGCCGGAGGCGGTCGTGGTTTCCGCTCGGCGCGGATCAGTAGTAGAAGAACCCGTACAGCACGTCGACGATCTCGCCGCTGCGCTCGTCCACCAGCAGCAGGTCACCATCGACGCGCAGCCAGCGGCAGCCCCAGGGCGGCGCCGCAAGACGGTAGTAGCGCCAGTCCACGTACCAGTCGCTGGCGAAGAACACCGACGGCAGGCGATAGCCGATGCGCCAGCTCTGCGAGCGGTAGCCGCGCGGGTAGATGTAGCGCACCTCGGCGCGATAGCGGTGTCCACCCCAGCCGTGCCGCCAGTGGCGACGCCACTCTGGATTGCGCCAGTCGCGACGCCAGTCGCTGCGGTAGCGGTTGTCGTGATGCCAGTCGTTGCGGCGATAGTCGTCGTGGCCCCAGTCGCTGCGGCCGCGATGCTCGTTGCGCCAATCGCGGTCCGACTGCCAGTGTCGGGCGTCGTCGCGCCGCTGACCGGAGTTCCAGTGCTCACGTCCACCCCGGCCCCAGCGGTCGCCCTGCCACTGCGGTTCGCGACCGCCACGGGGCTCCGGCTCGCGGTGTCCGCCCTGGAATCCGGCGATGCGCTCCATCTGGCTGGCTTCGCCGCGCGACTCGCCGCGCCAGCCCTCGCTGCGGGAAGCGCCGCGTTCCTGCCAGGCATCCCCTCGATCCTGCGGCTCGGCCTGCCAGGTCTGCTCGCGTTCTCCGCGACCGCCGTTGTGCTCGCCCCAGCCGCCGTCGCCGCGGCCTTTGTCGGGCTCGCCCCGCTCGACGCCAACATCGCTGCCCCGATCGCCGTAGTCGGCGCCCCGATCGGAGCGCTCGGCCTGAGCGCTGCCGGCGCCGAGCGCAAGGCCGAGGAGGAGGGTGGCATGACCAAGGAAGCGACCGCTGAGCTCGGTTCTCATGACTTCAGATCCATCGATGGGTCGGGGTCCCGTCCGCGGGATGGCCTCGACCCGCGCTGCCGCGGGTGGACTTTGCCGGGCGTCCTGCCCGGCCCCCGACGCCTGCGTCGGGAGGCGGCGACCGGCAGCGGTCGTCGCCGGGCAGAGCATCGAGTCTGCAAGCTGTACGCGAGATAGCCCACGCGCGCACGGATGCGGGGCGTTCAGCTGGCGACCGGCTTGCCGCACGCCCGCTGAGCGCGGTGCTTTGGGACATGTCGCAGAGAGCCTCCCTGTTGCGTAGGCCTTGCCGAACGATGCCGGGGGTGGCGACTGCTAGCATCGCGTCCCGTTCTGAAGCGTTACGGGAGTGCGTTCGCGTGCCGACCATCGTCCATCGTCTGTCGCGAAGAATCCGGCGCAGTCTGCGCACCCGCGGTGTGTGGGGAAGCCTGCGTCACACGCTGCGCACGCTGCTTGCGCGCCTGACCGCCCCAAGGGCAGCGGCGGGGCACGCGACCGACGACGACTTCGATCAACGCTATGGCGTCGATACCGGCGGCGTGATTCCGCAGGCGGATCTGGACGTCGAGCGCGACAGCTGGGTCCATGGTTCGGCCTACGTCGCCACCAGCCCCGTGGATTTCGCCGAGGTGCTGGCGCCGTTCGCGCTGACCCCGGAGCGCAGCAGCTTCGTCGATCTCGGCTGCGGCAAGGGTCGCGTGCTGCTGATGGCGGCGGGGCTGCCCTTCGCGCGGATCATCGGGGTCGAGTACTCGCCCGCATTGTCGGAGATCGCGCGCGCCAATCTCGACCGCTATCGCGGCCCGCGCAGGGCGCGGCGGCTCGAAGTGCAAACCGGCGACGCCGGCGACTACACCTTCCCGGACGGTGATCTGGTCGTGTTCATGTACCACCCCTTTGACGAGGTGGTGATGGCGCGCGTCGTGGCGCGGCTCTCTGCCTCGCTGCGCGCGGCGCCGCGCCGCGCGCTGGTGCTGTACTTCAAGCCCGTGCATGCCAGCCTGTGGCTGCAGGCGGAACGCTTTACGCCGCGCCATCGCAGCGGGCTCTACGACGTGTACGAGCACCGCGCTGACGCCGCCCCCTGAGCCTTGTCGCTGGGGCCGCTCTCGCTGGCGGTCATGCGTTCCGCTCGGACTGCCGCCCGCGCCGGGCGGGCTCACCGCACAGCCCCGGCGCTGGCGTCCGCACCGGCAGGCGCCTTCCGGCGCGGCGGCGTCATGGCGCCGCCGCGAGGCGCGTGCCTTGGTTCAGGCCGGTGCGTCCTGATCGAGGAACCACACCTGCACTTCGCCGCTGTGCTTGAAGCACATCGGGCGGCCGCGGCGATCGAGCGTGCGGCCCACCGGCAGGCGGACCCAGCCTTCGCTCACGCAGTACTCCTCGACGTCGGTGCGCTCGACGCCCTTGAAGCGCACGCCAATGCCGCGCTCCAGCGCTTCGGCGTTGTGGAAGCGGCTGCGCGGGTCGGCGCACATGCGGTCGGGGGGCTGGTCACTCATGGCGGTTCCGGGGTTCTGGCGGGCGCGCAAGGATACCGATGCCGGCGTCGCCCGACACCTGCGGGCTTGACCTCGCGCGCAAATGCCGCAGGCTGACGCCCTTCCGATGACAAAGGACAGCGACGATGCGCGGACGATGGATGCTGCTGGCGGCGCTGGCTCTGCCCGTGGCCGCAGCCGCGCAAACCCTGCCGGTGCCCAGCGACGGACTGCTGGTGGTCGTGGTGCGCCACGCCGAGAAAGCGCAAGACGACCCGCGCGATCCCAATCTGAGTGAGGCGGGCCGCGCGCGCGCAATGGCGCTGGCCGAGCGACTGCATGCGCTGCCGCTGGCGGCGGTTTACGCCACGCCGTTCCGCCGCACCCGGCAGACCGCTTCGCCCAGCGCCGAGGCGCAGGGCATCGAGGTCGAGGTGCGCGAGTTCGTAAGCCGCGATCCCGACGAAGATGCCCGCGCCCTGCGCGAAACCCTGCTGCGCGAGCACCGCGGCGAGGCGGTGCTGGTGGTCGGCCACAGCAATACCGTGCCGGCGCTGGTGGAGGCCCTTTCGGGCCAAGCGGCCGAACCGATGCCGGAGACCGAATATGACCGCCTGAGCCTGATCCGCATCGAGGCCGACGGCCGCGCCGAACTGCGCGTCGAGCGCTACTGAACGCAGCTCACAGCGGCGCGAAGAAGCCCGCGGCGGTGCTGTCGACGAAGTCGCAGTCCTGGCGGTGGAACCATTCGTTGCGGCGCTCGCAGTAGTGGTAGTCCTGCGCCCATTCGCGGTGGCTGGCGGCGAGCGCACGGATCGCCTCGACAATGAAGCGCGCCTCGGCATCGGTCATGGTCGGGTGCAGCGAAAGCCGCACCCAGCCCGGCTTGTCGCAGAGGATGCCGGCGCTGATCTTGTCGGTGATCGACTTCGAGCGCTCGTAGCTGACCTGCAGCAGGTAGTGCCCGTAGGTGCCGGCGCAGGAGCAGCCGCCGCGCACCTGGATGCCGTAGCGGTCGTTCAGCAGGCGCACGGCCAGGTTGTAGTGCAGGTCCTCGATATAGAAGCTCAGCACGCCCAGCCGATCCGGGTGGTCGGCGGCCAGCAGGTGCAGGCCCGGGATGGCCGACAGCGCCGGCCAGACGATGTCCAGCAGCTCGTGCTCGCGGGCGAGGATGTTGGCAACGCCCATCTGCTCCTTCAGCTGGACGGCGAGCGCGGTGCGGATCGCCTGCAGGAAGCCCGGCGTGCCGCCGTCCTCGCGGGCCTCGATGTCGTCCACGTACTTGTGCTGGCCCCAGGGGTTGGTCCAGTCGACCGTGCCGCCACCTGGATTGTCGGGAATGCGGTTGCGGTACAGCCGCGTGTTGAACACCAGCACGCCCGAGGTGCCCGGGCCGCCCAGGAACTTGTGCGGGCTGAAGTAGATGGCGTCGAGCCCGGCCTGCGGCCGACCCGGCGGGTGCATGACGATGTCGATGTAGGGCGCGCTGCAGGCGAAGTCGACAAAGCACAGGCCGCCGGCGGCATGCAGGCGCTCGGCGATGTCGTGGTAGGGCGTGAACAGGCCCGTGACGTTCGAGCAGCTGGTGATGCTGGCGATCTTGACCGGCCGCTGCGCGTAGGTCGCCAGCAGCGCGTCGAGCGCACCCAGATCGACCTCGCCATTGCCATCGGGCGGGATCACCTCGACGTCGCACAGGGTCTCCAGCCAGGAGGTCTGGTTGCTGTGGTGCTCCATGTGGGTGACGAACACGATCGGGCGCTGGTCCGGCGCCGGGCTGACCCGGTCGAGGTAGCTCTCGTGCACGCGCAGGCCGAGGATGCGCTGGAACTTGTTGACGACTGCGGTCATGCCGGAGCCGTAGCAGATGATCGCGTCCTCGGGCGAGGCGCCCACATGCGCTTTGATCTTCTTCAGCGCCTGGTGATAGGCGCGGGTCATGAGCGTGCCGGTGGTCGAGGTCTCGGTGTGGGTGTTGGCCACGAAGGGGCCGATCACCGCGCTCATGCGCCGCTCGATCGGCGCGTACAGCCTGCCGCTGGCAATCCAGTCGGCGTAGACGATCGGCATCTCGCCGTAGGGCGTGCGCAGGCGCTGGCCGGTGCCAAGCGTGCGCTCGCGGAACGGGGCGAAGTGGGCTTCAAGCGCGCCGGGCGCGGCGTGGGCGTGGGGCAGGGCGGACATGGCGAGCGCTCATATGCGAGGCCGCTAATGTACGCGTCGGCGGCGCCGGACGCATCCGGCGCTGCCGCAGCGTGGCCGCAGCGGCGGCGCCCCCGTAGCGGCCTCAGCCTTCGGTGACCGGTGCGTCGATACCGCGCGGCTGCAGCTGCCAGAGCGGGCCGGGCGCCAGCTCCAGCCGATTGCGGCCAGCGTTCTTGGCGACATAGAGCGCGCGGTCGGCTGCCGAGACGATGTCTTCAGGCCCAGTGCCCGGCTGCCACCAGCCCCAGGCCAGGCCGGCGCTAAGGGTGACGCGTCCCGAGGGCGCGCGCGCGTGCGGCAGATCCAGCGCCTCGATGCGCGCCAGCAGTTCGCGGGCGATCGCGATAAAGCGTTCGATCGGGCAGCCGGCGACCACCATGGCGAACTCTTCGCCGCCGCTGCGCGCGAGCTGGGCACCGCATTCCCGCGCCACCGTCTGCAGCAGATCGGCAACACGGCGCAGACAGAGGTCCCCGGCCGGATGCCCGTAGCTGTCGTTGTACTGCTTGAAGTGGTCGATATCGACCTGCAGCACGGCCATCGCGTCGCGGGTGCCGGCGATCCGCTGCCAGCATTCCTCGATGGACTGCCGGTAGGCACGGTAGTTGCCGACGCCGGTCAGGGAGTCGGTGCGGCTCTCGTCGCGCAGCGCGGCTACCGCGCGGCGCAGGGCCGAGGTGCGGCGCTCGATTTCGTGCTCCCGCTCGCGCAAGGCAGCGTCGAGCTGGGCGAAGGCCTCACGCTCGCGGCGCCACAGCGCGGCCACTTCGCGGGCGATCGGCTGCAGTTCGCGCGGCAGCGGTTGCGCCAGCACTTCGCCGGCCTCGACCGCTTGCCCGGGCTGCAGGCGACGAATGGCGCGGCTCAGCTGCAGCACGGGTCGGGTCAGCCAGGCGCCGCCGTAGTGCGCGGCTATCCACACGCCCAGCAGGGACAGCAGCAGCACCGGCAAGGCCAGCCGCAGGCCTTGCCAGAGGGCGCTGTCGAGTGCGGGCTCAGGCAGCAGGGCTATCGCGGTCCAGCCGAATTCGGTGGACTCGACCATGGCGAAATAGCGCACCGCGCCGATCGTGACGATGCCGGGCTCCTGGGCGCCCGACAGAGCGTCCAGGGTCCGCCGCAGGCCGGTCTCACTGGCGATGCCGGGCTTCAGGCCGAGCTCGGCGCTGGCGAACACGACCTGTCCGCTGCGATCAAGCAGCAGGCCCAGGCGCTGGCGGTCGACCAGCGCGCCGAGACGTCGCTGGATGACGTCGAGATTCAGCGTTGCCTGCAGCACGCCAATGGGCTCGCCGCTGCCGTCCAGGATCGGCGCGGACAGCGCCACGACCGGCTCGCTCCAGAGGCCCCGACCCATGAACACATCGCTGAGATACGGCCTGCGTTCGAACCAGGCGACGCGGAAGTACTCGCGATCGGCCACCGAGGCGCCGATCCGGCTGCGCAGGGCTTCGACGCTTTCGGACTCGCGCTGCAGCGAAACGATGCGGCCTTGCGCATCAGCGGCAAGCAGGGTGCGCAATTCGGGGTTGCGCTGGGAGAGCTGGCGCAGCCGTCGTTCGGCGCTTTCGGTGTCAAGCGACTCCCAGGGCAGCCGGGCCGCCAGCTCGATTGCCGTGAGATGGCGTTCGACCAGGCCGATGCTGCCCAAGGCGAGCGCATCGGCCACCGACGACAGGGCGTTGCCGATGCGCATCTTGGCGCCGTCGAGGTAGTTCCACAGCAGCACGCCGAGCAGCAGCAGGCTGGGCAACAGGGCGAATGCGGCCAGCAGGGCGACGCCGCGCGAGTGCAGACTGCGGCCGCGCGGCGGCGCAGCTTCGGGTGCCGTGGCGGCGATGGCGTCGGGCGTACTCATGGGCAGCCGCGCATGCTAGCAGCGCGCCGCGTCGACAGCCCGCGGCGGCTGTGTTCCTGAAGAGGTCTGCTCGCCTCAGCGCCGCACGTCCTGCCCAGGTTGGCCGCGCGGAGGAATCGGTTCGGCTCGCAGTGGCGGCAGCGGCGCGTCTTCGAGGCGCTGCCGCAGGTGAGCCAGGGCGGCCTCCAGCTGGGCGTCTTCGCCCAGGAAGCTCGCCCGTGGCGGGTTGTCGACCGCGATGTCGGGGGCCACGCCCAGGCCTTCGATCAGCCAGCGGCCGCTGCCGACCTCGAACTGGCCGAACTCGGCGATGCGCGCCACGCCGCCATCGACCAGACGGTTGCGGTCGGACAGCCAGATGCCGGCGCCGGCCGTGCGCGCGCCGATCACCGGGCCCAGCTGCAGCGCCTTGACCCCGGCCGCGAAGGTCTCGCCGTCGGAATAGGTCAGCGCATCGGCGAGCACCACCAGATGGCCACGGAAGGTCTGCTGCATGTTGGTGTAGGGCGCACCGCGCGGCGGCTGCCAGAACGCCCAGGCGCGGCGCAGCAGCTTCTCGATGATCCAGCTGTCGATGTTGCCGCCGCGGTTGCGGCGCACATCGATGATCAGGCCCTCGCGATCGAACTGGGCGTAGAAGTCGCGGGCGAAGCTGGCGATGTCCTGCGGGCCCATGGCGCGCAGATGCAGATAGCCGATGCGGCCTTGGGCCGCGCTGCTGACGCGGGCGCGCCGGCCTTCCACCCAGTCGCTGTAGCGCAGCGCGGCCTCGCGGTCGCTGCGTACCGGCAGCAGCACGGTGCGATGTGGGCTGGCTGCGCCGCGCTGCAGCTCAAGCAGCACCTGCTGGCCGGCCTGGTTGGCCAGCGCCTGCGCGAGCTCGGCGCGATCCTGGATCGGGCGGCCGTTGACGGCCAGCAGCCGATCGCCGCCGCGCGCGTCCACGCCCGGCTGGACCAGCGGGCTGCGTTCGCCCGGCAGTTCGGGGTCGCTGCGGTAGATGTGCTCGATGAACAGGCCGCGCGCATCCGCGCCGATCTGCGCGCCGAGCGCGGCCGGCACCGGCGCGTCGGGTGAGCTGCGGTACTCGCCGGGGCGGATCTGCGAGTGCAGCAGACCGACTTCGGCAATCATCTGCGCCAGCAGGTCGTCCAGCTCGATGCGGTCCTGGACGCGCGGCAGCAGCGCGGCGTACTTGCCGCGGATGGCGTCCCAGTCGAGCCCGCGCATCGCCGGGTCGAAGCTGAATTCGCGGTGCATGCGCCAGGCGTCGTCGAACATCTGCGCCCACTCTTCGCGCGGGTCGTTGGGCAGGCGCCAGTCGGCGAGCTTCAGGGTGGCCCGCGACAGGTCCTCCGGCGCCTTGGCGCCGGCCTCTACGATCTGCAGCTCGCCGATGCCGGCGTTGTCCGGCTTCGCGCGCAGCAGCAGGAGCTTCTTGCCGTCGGCCGAGAGCGCGTAATCCGCGAGCCCGGCAGCGAAGGTCTCGGGCTTCGGCGGGGCGTTGCCGATGCTGAGTGTGCGCAGCTGGGCCAGGCTGCCCGGCGCGCTGTCGCGCTCCAGAAAGTAGAGACGCGCGTCGTCCGCGCTCAGCTCGCTGTAGTTTCCCGCTGGCAGCGGCGCCTCGAACAGACGCTCGGCGAGACTCTCCCAGACGAGGGGCTGGGTGTCATTGTCCTTCTCGTCGCCCTTGCCTTTCTCCTCGCCTGCCGGCGCGGCGGGATCGAGCTCGGTGGTGGGCGCGAACGGGAAGCGTGCCTTCGGATCCAGCGCCAGCGCGTACAGCCGGTTGCGGCGATCGAAGAAGGGCCCGGTGTTGCGGTCGCCCCAGGGCCCGGGCACCGAGCTTGCGTAGCTGCGGCTGGCCAGGAAGTAGAGGAAGGCGCCGTCGCGCGAGAACGCCGTCGACACCGTCGGATAGCGATCCGAGGTGAGCGTCGCGCGGCGGCCGCTGGCGGCCTCGATCAGGAGGAGCTGCGGGATCAGCCGCGGCGAGTCCACCCGCAGCACCGCGAGATGACGGCTGTCCGGCGACCAGTCGATCTCGGCATAGGCGTCGTCGCGGGCGAACTCGCCGTGGTCGACCTCGCGGTTGCGGCCGCTGGCCAGCTCCAGCACGAACAGCCGGCCGGCCTTGTCGGTGTGCGCCAGCAGGCGGCCATCGGGCGAGGGAAACAGGCGGAACCGGTAGCTGCCCTCGTCGCCGAGCACGCGCTCCGCGCCTGGGCTGCCGTCGGCCGGATAGCGCCACAGCTCGCTGCGGCCCTCGATGTCGGTGAGCGCATACACATGGCGGGCGTCCTTCGGCACCACCGCTTCGCGCAAACGCGCGCCAGGCGGGGCGTTCAACTCGATGCGGCGCAGGCTGTCGAGGCCGACCAGCACCGCGCTGCCGCGCGCGCTGAGGACGGCGCGGCTGCCGTCGGCGGCCAGCGTCGCGCTCTGCAGGTACTTGAGCGGCTCCGTCAGCTGGCGCTCGCGCGTCTGCGCCAAGTCCGAGCCCAGGCGGATGTCGAGCCTGCGGTTCTCGCCGCTGGCGAGGTCCAGCAGGCGCAGGTCGGCGCCGTGCTGGTAGACCACCCGCCCGCCCTGGGCGCTCGGGCGGCGCACGTCGAAGTCGCTGTGGTCGGTCAGCGCCTGCGGCGCGTCGCTGCCGTTCCAGCGCCACAGATGGGTCAGGCCCTCGCGTTCACCGAGGATCAGCAGCTGGCCGTCGACGAACAGCGGACGCTGCGGGTTGCTGAGGCCCGGCGGCTGCAGGCGCTGGGCTTCCTGCTTGGAGCCGAGCTGCCACTGCCACAGCTGGGCCGCCGCGCCGCCCACGTAGTCGCGGGCATTGTCGTTGGTGACGGCGAGCCCGAAGCGGCTGAAGTAGAGGCGCCCGCCCTCGGCATCGAAGGCTGCCTCGCGGGCGTCGGCGAGCGGCAGGGTTTCGGTGGCGCCGCTGGCCGGATCGACCAGGCGCAGCACCCGCATCCACGAGGGGCCGACGGTGGCCTCGCTGGCGTAGACCACGCGGCCGTCGGGCGCGAAGCCCTGCACCCAGACGCGGGCGTTTTCGAAGGACAGACGCTTGGGCGCGCCGCCCGCGACCGGCATCGCATACACCTCGGGTGCGCCTTCGTAGCTGGCGACAAAGGCCAGGGTGCGGCCGTCCGGCGACAGCGCCGCCTGGGCCTCTTCCGCCGGGTGCGTGGTCAAGCGCTGCGCCAGCCCGCCCTGCGTGGACACCCGCCACAGATCGCCTTCGGCGGTGAACACCACGGTGTCGCCGTGGATCGCCGGATCGCGATACCAGCCCTCAGTGGCCCCGGCCGGCAGGGAGACACACAGCAGCAGGCCGGCACGCACCGGCAGACCAGGAAAGGACATCGGCGAAACCCTCGGCGGACGATGCCCCGAGTGTCTGCGGCGGGCGTGAGCGCGGCAATGGTCGATGGTTGGGATTGGAGCCGGGATTGGGGATTGGGGATTGGGGAGAAGCGCGACATCGATGCGTGCCGCGAGCGTGGTAGCCCGGCTTCAACGAATCCCCAATCCCGAATCCCCAACCCCGGCCCTTACTGCACCGTCCCCGCCGTATCGCTGCCGCCGCCGGCGAACAGCTGCTCCAGGTCAACCGGGTCGAAGTGGTAGTGCTGGCCGCAGAACTCGCAGATCACCTCGACGCGGCCGTCCTCCTGCAGCGAATCGAAAGCTTCCTGTCGGCCCAGCGAGAGCAGCATGCCGCCGACGCGGGCGCGGGTGCAGGAGCAGCCGAAGGCCAGCGCATCCTGCTGCAGCAGGCGCACGCCCTCCTCATGGAACAGGCGGTAGAGCAGGGTTTCTGCCGGCAGCGCCAGCAGCTCATCGCGGCCGAGGGTGTCGAACAGGGCCTGGGCGCGGGGCCAGGCATCGGGCTCCTCACTGGCGCCGGGCAGCTGCTGCAGGATCAGGCCGCAGGCGCGCGCACCGTCGGCCGCCAGCAGGATGCGCGTGGGCAGCTGCTCGCTCTGCCCGAAATAGCCCTCGAAGGCTTCCGCCAGACTGCGCGCGTCGAGCGCCACCAGGCCCTGGTAGCGCTGCGGTTCGCGCTGCACGCCCAGCGTGTTCTCGATGGTGATCGCCAGCATCGAGTCGGCGCCAAAGTGGCGCGGGTCGAGCGGCTCGGGCAGGGGCTCCTCGAAGCGCGCCAGGCCGCGCAGGCGGCCCTGCGAGGTGCACTCGGCGAACAGGGTGCGCAGCGCGCCGCTGCCGCGCAGCTGGATCGACAGCCGGCCGTCGACCTTGACGTGACCCGTGAACATCGCCGCCGCAGCGCAGGCCTCGCCCAGCAGGGCGGCGACGGGCTCGGGATACTCCGCGCGGGCGCGGATCGCCTGCCAGGCGGCGTCGAGTCGCACATGCACGCCGCGCAGCCCGCTGCGCTCCAGCAGGAAGCGGCTCAGCACGCCGTCGGTGTCGGCCGCAGCCGCGGGGGTCGCCTCGGAAGCCATTAGGATGCCGCCATGTCGAATCGAGCCCGCCATCATGGGGACGCGCGAAAGCGCCCGCAAGCACAGCGCACCTCAAGGACGCGGCGCTGGCTGCGCCGCGCAGCGCTGCTGAGCCTGGTCCTGCTGCTTCTGCCGGTCCTGGCGGTCGGGCTGCTGCGCTTCGTCGATCCGCCGACCTCGGCCTTCATGCTGGCCTACCGGATCGAGAGCGGCGAAGCGGCCGACTACCGCTGGCGTCCGCTCGACGAAATCGCCCCGGCGCTGGCGATCGCGGTGGTGGCCGCCGAGGATCAGCGCTTCCCGCAGCACTCGGGCTTCGACGTCGAGGCCATCCGCAGTGCGCTGGAAGAAGCCCGCGACGGCGGCCGCGTGCGCGGGGCCAGCACGCTGAGCCAGCAGGTGGCGAAGAACCTGTTCCTGTGGGAAACCTCGAGCTGGCCGCGCAAGGCGGCCGAGGCGGGTCTGACAGTCCTGATCGAAGCGCTGTGGTCCAAGCGGCGCATTCTGGAGATGCACCTGAACCTCGCCGAGTTCGGCGTCGGCGTCTACGGGGCCGAGGCCGCGGCCCAGCGCTACTTCGGCAAGCCGGCGGTCGCGCTGACGCCCTTCGAGGCTGCCCGGCTGGCGGTGGTGCTGCCCTCGCCGAAGCGCTACAGCGCGCTGCGTCCAGGGCCGCAGCTGCAGCAGCGCGCCGCATGGGTGCAGCGCCAGATGCGCCAGCTCGGCGGGCCCGCCTACCTGCGCGACTGCTGCGGCCCCGAGTAGCGCCTGCCTGCTAGCATGCGCGGCCGATTGGACAAAGACGGAACGAGTGAGCCCGTGAACCCGCGCCTGACCGTGGTAGTGCCTGCATACAACGAGGGTGAAGGCCTGCGTGCCTTCCATGCGCGCACGCGCGCGGCACTGGATGCGCTGCCCGATATCGAGGGCGAGATCCTGTACATCGACGACGGCAGCCGTGACAACACCTGGCAGGTCATGCTCGCGCTGGTGAGTGAAGATCCGCGCTGCGGTGCCCTGCGGCTGGCGCGCAACTTCGGCAAAGAGCTGGCGCTCACCGCCGGCCTCGATGCGGTCGATGCCGATGCCGCGGTGGTCATCGACGCCGATCTGCAGGACCCGCCCGAGCTAATCGCCGACTTCGTCGCGCGCTGGCGTGAAGGTTTTGACGTGGTCTACGGCACCCGTCTGGAGCGCGAGGGCGAAACCTGGCTGAAGCGCTTCACGGCGGCCGGGTTCTATCGGCTGATGGAGCGCATGTCGTCGACCCCGGTGCCGCGCGATACCGGCGATTTCCGTCTGCTGTCGCGTGCGGCGCTGGATGCGCTGCGCCAGATTCGCGAGCGCCACCGCTTCATGAAGGGCCTGTTCGCCTGGGTGGGATACCGTCAATGCGCGATCGGCTACCACCGCGATCCGCGCCACGCCGGCACCAGCAAGTTCAACTACTGGAAGCTCTGGAACTTCGCGATCGAGGGCATCACCTCCTTCAGCACCGTGCCGCTGCGGATCGGCACGTACATCGGCGGGCTGGCCGCGCTCGCGGCCTTCGTTTTCGGCCTGGTGATCATCGCCAAGACCCTGCTTTGGGGCGATCCGGTGGCGGGCTATCCCTCGCTGATGACGGTCGTCCTCTTTCTGGGCGGCCTGCAGCTGATGGCGCTGGGCGTAATCGGCGAGTATCTCGGCCGCCTCTACATGGAGGCCAAGCAGCGCCCGCTGTACCTGATCGAGACGGCGCTGAAGCCCGCGGCACGCGCGGCTGCGCCCGCGAGTGCGCGCGCTGTCGCGAGCGTCTGAAGTCCATGCCGTCGGAGGTGAAACTCCGTCTGGAGGCGCTGCTGGCTCGATTCGGCGCCCGCGTGCGCGCCCAGATCGAGTCCAACCGATTGAATCAGCACGGAATCGACCCCGAGGACGTGGAGCAGGAGGTGCGCATCCGGCTGTGGAAAACGCTGGAGCGTGACCCAAACGCCGAACTCCCTGCGTCTTATGTCCAGAGAACGGTGGCCAGTGCCTTGGTCGATGCGGTGCGGCGCGCTCAGGTGCGCCCCACCGAGGCGCTTCCGGAGACAGAGGACGGCGTCGTCGATCTGCCGGGCCTGGGCCACGGTCCCGATCGCAGCACGCTCGACGCCCAGCACGTCGAGCATCTGCGCAGCTGCATGCAGGCCCTGCCGCCCCGACGGCGCCTGCCGCTGCAGTTGTACTTGCAGGGCTATGCGCTGCAGGAGATTGCCGATCTCACCGATCTCACCTTGGATGCGGCCCGCAAGCTGGTGTACCGCGGGCTGGACGAAATCAAACAGCGCCTGTCGGCGCTTGGACTGGACGACTTCGATGACTGACGCGCCTGCCCCCCGCCGCCTCGCCGAGCTTTACCGCGCCAGCATGGCGCAGTCCCCGGCCGCAGACGCCGAGGCCCTGCTGTCCGCCCTCGACGGCCGCGGCAGCCGTGAATCGCGCGATGAGATCCTGAGCCAGGCCGCACAGAACCCCGCGCAGGCCGCCCTGCTGCGCACCCTCGCCGATCTGCGCGGCGACGTGGATCTGCTGCAGCGCGAAGTAGCCGGTCTGCGCCGGCGCACAAGCGCCCGCCCCCGGCCGGTCTGGGCGGCGCTCGCTGCCTCCTGCGCCTTGGCTGCGGTCGTGGCGTTTGGTCTCAAGACGCCCGATACCGCTCCCGGAGTCGACGCCGCCGTGGCCCAGCAGGCGATCGACAATGCCGATCGGATCACCGTGGTCTCGTTCGAAGGGCCGGCCGAAGTCCGCCCTGAAGACACGCTGTTCCGCGGTGACTTTGACTCCTGATCGCGGTTCTGTGGCCAGCGCGCTCGTGGGCGAGGCCTGCTGAAGCCCGCAACTCCCTGACTGCGTCCGCAAGCGACCTCATCGGCCGAGCTAGACTGCGCTGCATGGTTGCTCGCGATCTGCCGCTGTTTCCCTTGCGCACCGTGCTGTTCCCCGGCGGGGACCTGCGTCTGCGCGTGTTCGAGCCGCGCTACCTGGACCTTGTGCGTGAGTGCAGCCGGCAGGGCTCGCCGTTTGGCGTCAGCCTGATTCTTGAGGGCGTTGAGGCCGGTGGCCCGGCCCTGCCGGCCGCCGTCGGCACCACCGCCCGGATCGTCGACTTCTACACCCTGCCGGATGGCCTGCTTGGCCTGCGCTGCATCGGCGAATCCCGTTTCCGAGTGCGCCAGACCCGCATGCGCGACACCGGCCTGATCATCGGTGAGATCGAGTCGCTCGAAGCTTTTAAGCCAGAGCCGGTGGCGCCGCAGCACGGCCTGTTGGCACAGCTGCTGGAGCGACTGCTGGCGCACTTCGGCGGGCCGCACGGCGACGCGGGCAAGGCCGAGCTGGACGACGCCCATTGGGTCAGCTTCCGCTTGGCGGAGATGCTGCCGTTCGAGAACGAGGCGCGGCAGACGCTGCTTGCACTCGACTCCGCCGAGGAGAGGCTGGATCGCATCCTCGATGCACTGCCCGGGTTCCAGAGCGAAGGCTGAAAGCGGGTTCAGACGTGGGCGGCCGCGAGCCGGCCTACGTGTAAGATGCCGCCGCTATCGGCTGCCAACGTGCTCACTTCGATGCGATTCATTCTCTCGATCCCCGCCCTGGCCGCGGCCCTGGCGCTGGCCCTCACGCCCACGCCGTCCCTCGCCTCAGCGCGTCCCGCCCTGAGCGCGGAAGCCCGTGCGGCCTTCATCGCCGAGGCCGCCGAAAAGCACGCCATCGAGCCCGCCGAAATCGAGCGCTGGCTGGGTGAGGCGCGCTACCAGCAGTCGATCATCGACGCCATCACCCGTCCCGCTGAGGCCAAGCCTTGGCGCGACTACCGGCCGATCTTCATGAACGAGCGGCGCATCAGTGACGGCCGCGCGTTCCTGCGCGAGCACTGGGATCTGTTGGCCCGCATCGAAACCGATACCGGCGTGCCGGCCGAAATGATCGTCGCCATCATGGGCGTCGAGACCAGCTATGGCCGCATCACCGGCAGCCACCGCGTGCTGGATGCGCTGTACACGCTTGGCCTGTTCTACCCGCCGCGCGAGGCCTTCTTCCGCGGCGAGCTGGCGACGATCTTCAAGCTCGCCCAGGAAGAGAACATCGACCTCAACACCGCCAAAGGCAGCTACGCCGGCGCGATGGGCTGGGGCCAGTTCATGCCGTCCTCGTACCGCGCCTATGCCGTCGACGGCGATGGCGATGGCCGCCGCGACCTGTGGGGCTCGCTGCCGGACATCACCGCCTCCATCGCCAACTATTTCGTCGCCCACGGCTGGGAGCGCGGTCGCCCGGTCGTGGTCCCAGCGAAGTTCGAGGCGGCCGAGGAGTTCGTGCCCGGCAATCTGGAGGCCACCCATCGCCTCGCTGATCTTGCTGAACGCGGCTACCGGCCCAAGCAGGCGGTCGGCGCTGATTTCTCGGCGACAGTGCTGAACCTCGACGGCTCAGCAGGCCGCGAGCACTGGATCGCGTTCAAGAACTTCTACGTGATCTCGCGCTACAACCGCAGTCAGCTGTACTCGCTGGCGGTGTTCCAGCTGGCCGGCGAGATCGCGCAGGCGCGTCCGGACGGCGCGACCCCGCTGGCGCCGTGATGGGGCACACCTGCGTGCGCCGCGTCGAACCCAAGACGTGGCTGCGATGGCGCTGCACCGCCGGCGTGTTGCTGATGGGGGCCCTCCTGCTGCTTGCCGGCTGCACGGGCGGCCCGCCGCAGCGGCCTTCGGAAGGCCATGCGCCCATCTCGCGTCCCGATCCTTCGCGGCCGCGGCGCCCGCCCTCGCACGGCGAGCCGGCGGGAGAGCAGGGCGGTGGCCTGTACGCCCCGCACATCCGCGACGGCGGACCCGAAGTGCCGCCGGATGTCAGCGGCCTGCCCGAGCCGGTGCCGCGCGCCGAGCCCCGCGCGCGCTACGGCAACCACAGCCCCTATGTGGTGCTGGGCCGCCGCTACCACGTGATGGACAGCGCCGAAGGCTACGTCGAGCGCGGCGTTGCCAGCTGGTATGGCACCAAGTTCCATGGCCGACCGACCTCGAGCTTCGAGCCCTACGACATGTACGCGTTCACCGCGGCGCACAAGACCCTGCCGCTGCCGACCTATGCGCGGGTGACCAATCTCGAGAACGGCCGCAGCGTGACCGTGCGCATCAACGACCGCGGGCCCTTCCATGCCGATCGCCTGATCGACCTGTCGTACGCGGCGGCAGTGAAGCTCGGCATCCACATCCGCGGCACCGGCCCGGTCGAAGTGCGCGCCATCGTCCCGCCGGGCATGCATGCGGGCGTGGGCGAAGCGCCGCCCGCAGCGCGTGCCGCCACCGGCCAACGCCCGGCGGCGCAACCGCCGCCGATGCTGGTCGAGGCTGGCGACGTGCTGCTGCAGGTCGGCAGCTACGGCGAACGCAGCAACGCGCGCCGCGTGCAGGAGCAGCTCGAACGCGCAGGCCTGCGCCCGGTCCGGATCGAGCGCGCCGAGGTCGGCGCTGGCACTGTCTTCCGCGTGCGCATCGGCCCGATCGACGTCGACCGCCAGACGGCTGTGGTCGAACGCGTGCAGTCTCTGGGACTCGGCACGCCGCGCCCGGTCCGCCCCTGATTTCCCGTTTCCGACAGAGGACCTCCCATGCCCCGATTCCACCAGCGCCTGCTGGCCGCCGCGCTCTGCGGCGCCGCGGCTTTCGCTACCGCGGCCCTCGCGCAGGCGCCGGCGGCTCAGCCCGCCGCCGACGCGCAGCCTGTTCCCAGCCCGCAGCCGGTGCCGCGCCCCGTGCCGGTGCCCAGCGCGCCGGCGCCGGCGCCGCAGCCGCCCAGCGTTGAAGGCACCGCCTGGCTGCTGATGGACTACGCCACCGGCCAGATTCTGCTGGGTGAGAACATCGACGCCCGCGTCGAGCCCGCCAGCATCACCAAGGTGATGACCAGCTATGTGGTCTCGGCCGAAGTGGCCGCCGGCAAGGTTGGCATGGATGACGAGGTCACCATCTCCGAGTACGCCTGGCGCCGCGGCGGCGGCGGCACCGATGGTTCGACCAGCTTCCTGCCGGTCAACTCGAAGCACCGTCTGCAGGACCTGCTGCACGGAATGATCGTGCAGAGCGGCAACGATGCCTCGATCGCGCTCGCCGAGCATGTCGCCGGCAGCGAGGAGGCCTTCGCCAGCCTGATGAACCGCTATGCCCAGCAGCTCGGCATGACCGGCAGCTCCTACGCCAATGCCACCGGCCTGCCTGACCCGAACCTCTACACCACGGCGCGCGACGTCGCGATCCTGGGGCAGGCGCTGATCCGCGACTTCCCCGAGAGCTATGCCGTGCACTCGCAGAAGGAGCTGACGCTCAACGGCATCACCCAGCACAACCGCAACTCGCTGCTGTGGCGCGACCCCACCGTCGACGGCATCAAGACCGGCCATACCAGCGCCGCCGGCTACTGTCTGTTGACCTCGGCGCAGCGCGAGGGCATGCGCCTGATCAGCGTCATCATGGGCTCGTCCGGCGAGAAGAAGCGCGCCGACGACAGTCAGGCCCTGCTTAACTACGGCTTTCGCTTCTTCGAGTCGCACCAGCTGTACGGCGGCGGTGAAGCGCTGGCCGAGCCGCGGCTGTGGAAGGGCGCGCAGGCCACGCTCAAGCTGGGCGTCAGCGAGCCGGTGCGGATCACGGTCGCCCGCGGCAAGTACGAACAGGTCAAGGCCCTGATCGACGTGCCGAAGCAGCTCGTCGCGCCCTACGCCAAGGGCGATGCGGTGGGCACCTTGCGCCTGGTGCTCGACGACCAGACCCTGGTCGAGCGTCCGCTGGTTGCACTGGAAGACGCGCCCGAGGCCGGTTTCTTCGGCCGCACCTGGGACGGCCTGATGCTGTGGTGGGAATCCGAGTGATGCAGCCACGGCGCGCCAGGCGGCCGCGCTGAACGGAACCTCGCTGGGCCGCGACGGAAGCGACGGCCCGCCGCGTTGGAGGCTTCAAGGCAGCCCGCCTTGAGTCCCCAGTGCAAAGGAGTCGCGCCATGCATGCCCCCGTTCATCGTTCCCTGCTGGTGCTGGCCATCGGCGCCAGCCTGTTCAGCCTCGCCGCCACCGCCGCTCCGTCGGCGGGCCCGACCGAGCGCGGCGCTCGCGCCGAGCACCACGCCATGCGCCAGGCCGAGCGCCTGAAGCAGCTCGACAGCGACGCTGACGGCCGCGTCACCCAGGCCGAAATCGACACCGCCGCAGCGCGCCATGCCGCCGAGGTCGACGCCAACCGCGACGGTCGTATCGAGGCCCTCGAGATCGAAGCCTTTCGCGAAGCCCGCCGCGCTGAGGCGCGCGCCGAGCGCCAGCAGCGCCAGCTCGCCAAGCTGGACGAAGATGGCAACGGCCAGATCAGCGCCGAAGAGTTCGCCGCCGCCCATGCCCAGCGCCTCGCCCGCCTCGACCGCAACGGTGACGGCGTGCTTGAAGCCACTGAGTTCGGGCGCGGCCACGGTCATCATGGCCGTCGCCACGGCGGTCGCGGCGACTGAAGCCAGCACGGCGACCGGTACCCGATGCTGAGCATGCTGCCCGTTGCGCCCGACAGCGCCGCCGAGGATGCGGACGCCGCCGTGATGGCGGCGGCCGCTCGCGGCGAGCCGCGGGCCTGCGCGCAGCTGGTGGACCGCCATCTGGCGCGCGTCCATCGGCTGGCGACGCGTCTCTTGGAAGACCCCAGCGAAGCCGAGGACGTCGCCCAGGAGCTGTTCCTGCGGCTGTGGCAGATCGCCCCGGGCTGGCGCCCGGGCGAAGCGCGGGTGTCGACCTGGATCCACACCGTCACTCTCAATCTCTGCCGCGACCGCCTGCGCCGGCGCAGGCCACAGCTCGCCATCGACGAGGCCGTCGAGAACAGCCTGCCGGGCGAAGCGTCCGCCGAGCCGGAGTGGGCGCTGCAGTTGGACCAGCGCGAAGGCGCCCTGCGCGCAGCCATCCGCGCGCTTCCGGAGCGCCAGCGCGAGGCTCTGCTGCTGTTCCACTACGAAGGGCTCGACCAGGCCGAGTGCGCGCAGACGCTTGGCGTCAGCGTGGATGCGCTCGAATCACTGCTGGCGCGCGCGCGCCGCACGCTCAAACACCGCTTCGCAGCGTCCGAAGGAGGCGCGCCATGAATCCAGAACGCAGGCAGCAGTGGATCGACGCCTACGGCGCCGACCCGGCGCGCTGGCCGGCCGCAGAGCGCGGCCCCCTCGACCTGCCCGCCGGCGCGGTCGACGAGGGCCTGCGCGAGGCGAAGAGGCTGGAGCAAGCGCTCGACGCCGCTTTCGAACCGGTGGCGCTTCCCCTTGGTCTGCGCGCCCGCATCCTTGCCTCCGCACCGCAGCCCCGGCGCGCGTGGTGGCAAGAGCTGGCGCAAGCGCTCGGCGGTCCGCGCCTCGCTGGCCCGGTGTTCGCTGGCGCCCTGAGTCTCGGTCTGGGTTTGGTCTGGCTGCTGCCCGGCAGCAGCACGGCGGTCGACGGCGAACTCGACAACTACCTGGCCCTGGCCTGGATCGATCCCATCGACAGCGAGGAACTGCCGTGAGCGCGCTGAGCACCCCCGTCCGCATCGTTCTGCTGGTCTCCCTCAGCCTCAACCTGCTGCTGACGGCTGCCGCCGGTGGCCTGTGGTGGCGCCAGCGCGCCGCCATTGCGCCGCATGAGGCGCTGGAAGCGCGCAGCCTGCCTGACCCCCGGAGGATCGCCAAGGCGCTGCCCCCAGAGCGTCGCGCCCTGGTGCGCGAGGCACTGGCCCCGGATCGCGCCGCTTTCGCCGAAGACCTGCGCGCCTTGCGCGCGGCCCACGCCGAGGTCCGCGATGCCCTGCGCAGGCGGCCCTACGAGGTGGCCGCGCTGCAGGCGGCCTTGGCTGACGTGCGCGAGCGCGAGCGGGCGATGGCCGAACGCGTGCATGCCGGCCTGCTGCGGCTGTCCACCCAGCTCAGCGACGCCGAGCGCGCACACCTGGCGGACAGCGTGCCCCGGCGTGACCACCACCGCAGTCATGAGCGTGAGCGCGGACACCGCGATCGCGAAGAGCGCGATGAAGGCGGGCGCGGAGGCGACGACGAGCGCCGCGAGGAAGATCGAGCGCGCCCGAAGGATTGAGGCCGCTTGGTCGCCCGAACCTTGCGGACGTGATTCGCCCCGCCTTCGCTTGGGAATCATCGGCGCCGGCCCGATAATGCGGCGATGAACAGCCAGCCTCCTTCGCCCTTTGGCGGCGCGCCCGAGCAGCGCGGCTTCGAGTTTCCCTGCAGCGTCGAGATCACCGCGGTCGGCCTGGCAGCGCCCGACTGGGTCGAGCGCGTCACTGGCGCGATCACGGCGGCCGGCCTTGCGCTGGACCCGGACAGCGTGCGCACGCGCGACTCCTCTGGCGGCAAGTACCAATCGGTCTCGCTGGCCTTTCACGCCGAGGCGCGTGAGCACTACGAAGCGGCCCACGCCGCGCTGCGCGCACTGCCCGGCATCAAGTGGACGCTGTGAGCGCGCTGCAGGTCTGCCGCCTGGGTCGCCAGCCCTATGCGCCGGTCTGGCGCGCCATGCAGGCCTACACCGATCAGCGCGGGCCGGACAGCCCGGACCAGCTCTGGCTGGTCGAGCACGAGCCGGTGTTCACCCTCGGCCAGGCCGGCAAGCCCGAGCACGTGCTGCTGCCGGGTGACATCCCCGTGGTGCGCGTCGACCGCGGCGGCCAGGTGACCTACCACGGCCCCGGCCAGCTGGTGGCCTATCCGCTACTCGATCTGCGTCGCTTAGGCATCGGCGTGCGCGAGCTGGTCTGCCGCATCGAGAAGGCGACCATCGACGCCTTGGCCGAGTGGGGCGTCAAGGCGCATCGCGTCGACGGCGCACCCGGCATCTACGTCGACGGCGCCAAGGTCATGGCGCTCGGCCTGCGCGTGCGCCGCGGCTGCAGCTTCCACGGCCTGGCCTTCAACGTGGCGATGGACCTTTCGCCCTATGCCCGCATCAACCCCTGCGGCTACCAGGGGCTGGCCGTGACCCAACTGCTAGACTTGGGCGGCCCCGGCTCGCTTGAAGGTGCCGCCGCTGTGCTGGTGCCGGCGCTGGCGCGCGTATTTGGGCTGGAACCCGTCGACACCCCCGCCCCGGACCTGGTCGCGCTCGCCGCGCAGGCCGCGGCTGTTTCCTCCTCTGCCGAGCCGAGCCCCGCATGAGCGACATCGCCACCAAGCCCGAGTCCCGTGAGATCCCGCTGCTGGTGATGGGCGAGAAGCAGCTCGGCGAAACCAAGATCGCGCGCAGCCCGGTCAAGTTCGACGAAGCGCCCACTCTGCGCAAGCCGAGCTGGATCCGCGTGCGCCTGCCCTCGGGCAATGCCGTGCAGCAGCTGAAATCGCGCCTGCGCGAAAACGCCCTGGTCACGGTCTGCGAGGAGGCCAGCTGCCCGAACATCCACGAGTGCTTCAGCCACGGCACCGCCACCTTCATGATCCTTGGCGAGGTCTGCACCCGCCGCTGCAGCTTCTGCGATGTGGCCCACGGCCGGCCCAAGCCGCCGGATGCGGCCGAGCCCTTCAAACTCGCGCAGACGATCGCCGACATGCGGCTGAAGTACGTGGTGATCACCTCGGTCGATCGCGACGACCTGCGCGACGGCGGCGCCCAGCACTTCGTCGACTGCATCCGCGAAACCCGCGCGCTGTCGCCCAACATCAAGGTCGAGATCCTCACCCCGGACTTCCGCGGCAAGGGCCGCATGGACCGCGCGCTGGAGATCCTCGCCACGAATCCGCCGGACGTGTTCAACCACAACCTCGAAACCGTCCGCGAGCTCTACACCAATGTCCGCCCTGGCGCCGACTACGACTGGTCGCTGCAGCTGCTGAAGCGCTTCAAGGCCCAGCATCCGAACGTGGCCACCAAGTCCGGGATCATGCTCGGCCTCGGCGAGGACATGGACCAGGTCGTCGGCGCCCTGCGCGACCTGCGCTCGCACGACGTCGACATGGTCACCATCGGCCAGTACCTGCAGCCCACCCCGCACCATCATCCGGTGATGCGTTACTGGCACCCCGACGAATTCGCCGAGCTGGAGCGCATCGGGCTCGAGATGGGTTTCACCCACGTCGCCTCAGGGCCGCTGGTGCGCTCGTCCTACCATGCGGATCGCATGGCGAAAGATGCGGGTTTCGTCGAGCTCTGAGGCCTCGCCCCCGGCAGTCGTGCGCGGGCCAGTCACGCGCCGCCTGTCCTCCGGCACACGCTAAGCCGACATTCGCGGGTGCAGGGTAGGGACCTGAACCGCTCCGGGTCGGCGGGGGAACTCTTCCGCGCCCTCGCACTCCTTGCGGTCCTGTTGCGCGCTTGTGCCGCGTGGCCGTCGCCCCTGGGCGCGGCGACTGGCATGATCGCCGCCATGGGCGCTCGCGCCCCACTCCGCAACCGAAGGTGCACGGCATGCGTTCCCGCTCTCTCCGCTTCGCCCCCCTGCTGTTGGCCCTCCTGCTGCCGCTGGCCCCGGTGTCGGCCAAGACCGAGCGCAGCCGAGTCGATGCGCTGTCGCTGGAGCCCAATGCCCAGCAGACTGAAGCCGCGCGCTGGATGGCCCAGTTGGTCAGCAATTCGCGCTTCCACTACAGCCCGCAGGCGCTCGATGACGCGCTGTCCGGGCAGATCTTCGATCGCTATCTTGAAGCGCTGGACGGCGACAAGCTGTTCCTGCGCGCCGAAGACGTGGCTGCCTTCGAGTCGTACCGGCTGCAGCTCGATGAGGCCATCAACGGCGGCAGACTCGCGCCGGCCTTCGAGATCTTCAAGGTCTACCGCCAGCGCGTGGACGAGCGCACCGCGGAAATCCGCGAGCTGCTGAAGCAGGACTTCGATTTCACCGTCGACGAGAGCTACAGCTTCGATCGCGAAGACGCCGCCTGGGCGCAGTCCGAGGACGAACTGGACGAGCTGTGGCGCCTGCGCGTCAAGAACGATGTGCTGCGTCTGCGTCTGGCCGGCCGCGAGATGGACAAGATCCGCGAGACGCTCGACAAGCGCTACAAGAACTTCGGCGAGCGCATCCGCCAGATCGATGCAGAGGACGTGTTCCAGTCCTTCATGAACGCCTATGCTGGCGCCATCGAGCCGCACACCTCGTACATGAATCCGCGCACCTCGGAGAACTTCAATATCTCCATGCGCCTGTCGCTGGAAGGCATCGGTGCGGTGCTGGGGCGCGACGACGAAGAATTCACCGTGGTCCGCTCGGTGGTGCCCGGTGGGCCGGCGGCGCTGTCCGGCAAGGTCAAGCCGGGCGATCGCATCGTCGCTGTGGGGCAGGGCGAAAGCGGGCCGATGGTCGACGTGGTTGGTTGGCGTCTGGATGACGTGGTCGACCTGATCCGCGGGCCCAAGGACTCGGTGGTGCGCCTCGACGTGCTGCCGGCCGAGGCTGGCATCGACGGCGAGCACGTGCTGCTGTCGCTGTCGCGGCAGAAGGTGAAGCTTGAAGAGCAGGCGGCCAAGAAGGAAGTGATCGAGGTTGGCGAGGGCGAGAATGTCCGCCGCGTCGGTGTCATCTCGCTGCCTGCCTTCTACCAGGACTTCGAAGGCCGTCGTCGCGACGAGCCCGACTACCGCTCAGCCACCCGCGATGTGGCCCTGCTGCTGGAGGAACTCAAGGCCGAGAACGTCGAGGGCGTGGTGATTGACCTGCGCAACAACGGCGGCGGCTCACTGGACGAAGCCACGGAACTGACCGGCCTGTTCATCGACACCGGCCCGGTGGTGCAGATCAAGGATGCCGGCCGGCGCGTGTCGATCCAGACCGACCGCAAGCCCGGCGTGGCCTGGGATGGACCGCTGGCGGTGATGATCAACCGCGCTTCGGCCTCGGCGTCGGAGATTTTCGCCGGCGCCATCCAGGACTACGGCCGCGGCCTGATCGTCGGCGAGCCGACCTTCGGCAAGGGTACGGTGCAGAACCTGGTCGATCTCGACGCCTTCTCGCGCGAGAACCCGGGCCTCGGTCATCTGAAGATGACGGTAGCGCAGTTCTTCCGTATCGCCGGCGGCAGCACCCAGCACAAGGGCGTCGAGCCCGACATCGCCTTCCCGGTGACCTGGGATGCCAGCGAGTACGGCGAGAGCGTGTACGACAACGCCCTGCCCTGGGCGGCGATCGCGCCGGCCAGCTACGAGGCCTACGGCGACTTCGCACCGCTGCTGCCGATGCTGAAGACCAAGCACGAGGCGCGCATCGCCGAGGACCAGGAGTTCCAGTGGTGGATCGAGGATGTCGAGGAGTACCGCAGCCTGCGCGATCGCAAGACCCTGTCCCTGAACGAGGCGACCCGTCGCGCCGAGCGCGAGCGCGACGAGGCCCGCCGCAAGGCGCGCGACGAGCAGCGCAAGGCGCTGGGCCAAAGCGTGGATGAAGACGCGGTCGCCGAGCTGGACGACGGCCTGCAGGCCGACGAGCGCCCGATCGAAGCCGAGGACGAAAGCGCCGACGAGAAGCCCGATGCGCTTGTGCGCGAGACGGCGCATCTGCTGGTCGATGCGATCGACCTGCTGCGCGCCGACTCCAAGCTGGCCGCGCGCGTGATCCCCGCAACCAGCCCGCTCAAGGCCCTGGTTGACTGAGGCCCCTGCGGCGGTGCGCTGTGCGTACCGCCGCACGCTCTTCGAGAACATCGAATGGATTCGCTGAGCCAGCTGCTGCTGGGCGCGGCCTGCACCGCCGCTTGTGTGCCTGCGCGTCATCGCCGCGCCGGCCTGCTGGTCGGCGCTGCGCTCGGCACCTTGCCCGATCTCGACGTGATCCCGCTGTCCTTCTTCGATCTCGATCCGGTGCAGCAGATGACCCTGCATCGCGGCGCCTCGCACTCGCTGTTCCTACTGCCCCTGCTGGCGCTGGCGCTGTGGGCGCTGCTGCGACGATGGACGCCCGTGCGCGAGGCACCGCGCGCCTGGCTGGCCGGTATCGCGCTGGCCCTGCTCACTCATCCGCTGCTCGACGCGCTGACGGTCTACGGAACCCAGCTGGTGTGGCCGCTTGCGCCGCATCCGGCGATGTGGTCCTCGCTGTTCATCATCGATCCGCTCTACACCCTGCCGCTGCTGCTCGGCTGCGCGCTGGGCTGGCTGCTACGCCACCGTCCAGCGGGAACGCGCGCGCTGCTGGCCGGGCTGATCCTGTCGACCGGCTATATCGGCTGGTCCCTGACGGCGAAGGCGCTGGTCGAGCGCGAGGTCGAGCGCAGCCTTGCCGGCACCGGTCATGAAGATGCGCCGCGCTTTACGGTGCCCATGCCCTTCCAGACCCTGCTGTGGCGCGTTGTGGTGATGACGCCGGACGGCTTTCTCGAGGGCGAGCGCTCGCTGTGGGCCGACTCGGGCCCGATCCGTTTCCGCAGCTACAGCAGCGATACGGACGCGTTGGACGCAGTGCGCGAACTGCCGGCCGTGCAGCGGCTGCTGTGGTTCAACCGTGGCTTCATGAAAGCCGAAGTGCGCGAGGGCCAGATCGTGCTGTCCGACCTTCGCATGGGCGCTGAGCCTGACTACAGCTTCAACTTCGCGGTAGCACGGGTCACCGGTACGGGGATCGAGGAGATCCGCCCCGAGCAGCTGGCCTGGCCCTGGCAGGTGCGGCGGCGACTGGCCGCGATGTGGGCGCGGATCTGGGTGCAGCCGGATTGAGCCGGGATTGGGGGGTGAGATGGCTCGTTTGCGCGGCACTGCCGCGCGAGCCATCGAACGCCTGAGCGCTGTGCGCGAGGGCCGGGGCCGCAGGCAGATGGCTCGTTTGCGCGGCACTGCCGCGCGAGCCATCGAACGCCTGAGCGCTGTGCGCGAGGGCCAGACGGAGATGTGGGATTGGTAGAGCAGGGCTGCCCGAGCGTTCCCGCCTGGCGCAAGCCCTGGACGCAGCTGCTGCAAGGCGGGTGGATGCGCTGCATCAGTGGGCCGATCGTCTCCCCTCTCCCCTTGTGGGAGAGGGGCAGGGGGAGAGGGGTAGCTATCTCGCGGCAGGCTGTCTCCCCCTCTCCCCAACCCCTCTCCCTCAAGGGGAGAGGGGCTCAAGCGCGCACCATGCGGAGCCCTACGAATCCCCAATCCCCAATCCCCGCTATCCATCCACCTCCAGCTCCAGCGTTTCCTTGACCTCCTCCATCACCGCATAGCTGCGTGAGCCGGAGACGTGCGGCAGGGTCAGCAGGGTTTCGCCGAGCAGGCGGCGGTAGGCGGCCATGTCGGGCACGCGGGCCTTGATCAGGTAGTCGAAGTCGCCGGACACCAGGTGGCACTCCAGCACCTGCGGCAGCACCACCACCGCGCGCTTGAACTCCTCGAACACATCCATCGCCGTGCGCAGCAGGCGGATTTCGACGAAGACCAGCAGGCCGGCGCCCATGCGGCCCGGGTCCAGCCGGGCGTGGTAGCCGCGGATATAGCCCTCGTCTTCGAGCTTCTTGACTCGTTCCAGACAGGGCGTTGGGGACAGCCCGACCCGTTTGGCGAGCTCGACGTTGGCCAGACGGCCGTCGCGCTGGAGCTCGCGCAGGATTCTGCGATCGATCTTATCCAGTTGATTCAAAATGACTTTTTTCTGCTTCACGGAGATCCTGCTGCCAAGGTGCGGTTGCGCCGACGATTCGGCGGTCAATCGCCAATCTACAGCAGGAAACTCTGTTAGGCCGCGCCTAGACTTCGCGACTGTTTTGCTTTGCGGGCCCGGGGCAGTGGATCTGCTCTGTTGCGGCGCAGCATGGCAGGGCATCTCCCACCCCATCGCATCGAGGTCGCAGCCATGCTCATCGGCGTTCCCAAGGAAATCAAAAACCACGAGTACCGCGTCGGCATGGTTCCGGCCTCGGTGCGCGAGCTGGTGCAGCACGGCCATCAGGTCGTGGTCGAAGCGAATGCCGGCAGCGGCATCGGCTGTTCGGATGCCGACTACATCGCCGCCGGCGCCACCGTGCTGGCGACCGCCGATGAGGTCTTCGCGAAGGCCGACATGATCGTCAAGGTCAAGGAGCCACAGGCGGTCGAGCGCGCCCGTCTTCGCGAGGGCCAGGTGCTGTTCACCTACCTGCACCTGGCGCCGGACTGGCCGCAGACGGAAGAGCTGATCAAGTCCAAGGCCACCTGCATCGCCTATGAGACCGTCACCGCCGCCAACGGCAGCCTGCCCCTGCTGGCGCCGATGTCCGAGGTCGCCGGCCGCATGTCGATCCAGGCCGGTGCGACCGCCTTGCAGAAGGCCAATGGCGGCCGCGGCATGCTGCTCGGCGGCGTGCCGGGCGTGGAGCCGGCGAAGGTCGTCATCCTCGGCGGCGGCGTGGTGGGTGCGAATGCCGCGCTGATGGCTGTGGGCCTGGGCGCGCAGGTGGTGATTCTGGATCGCAACGTCGACGTGCTGCGTCGCCTGGTGGCCCAGTTCGGCACCCGCGTCGAGACCGTGTTCTCCAGCGCCGACGCGGTCGAGCGCCATGTGCTGACGGCCGACCTGGTGATCGGCGGCGTGCTGATTCCCGGCGCCGCTGCGCCCAAGCTGGTCAGCGCCGATCTGGTCCGCCGCATGAAGCCGGGTGCGGCCGTGGTCGACGTCGCCATCGATCAGGGCGGCTGCTTCGAGACCGCGCATGCCACCACTCACGCCGAGCCGACCTACATCGTCGATGACGTGGTGCACTACTGCGTGGCCAACATGCCGGGCGCGGTGCCGCGCACCAGCACGTTTGCGCTGAACAACGCGACCCTGCCCTTCATCCTTGAACTGGCCAACAAGGGCGCAAAGCGCGCGATGGCAGAAAACGTGCACCTGCTGCGCGGCCTCAACGTGCACGCCGGCCACGTGACCTACCAGCCGGTGGCGGAAGGTTTCAAGCTGCCCTACGTGCCGGCAGAGAAGGCACTGGGCCTGTAAGCCGCGCCGGGCCTGCGCTCCGCCGCCTCGGCGGGGCGTGGGTGAGGCCATCCATCGCAGCCCCCGCGATGCGCACACAGCCCGGTCTTGCCGGGCTGTGTGCGTTGTGGGCGCCCGATTCAGCTGACGCGCGGCTGCGCCGTGGCCAAAAAGTCGGCAAAGGCCCGCTGGGTATCCGCGCGCGCGTACAGCGTCGGCCCTCGCTCGCGCAGCCGGGCGCGCAGGCGCTCGCGCAGAGCAGCGTCGCTGCCGAGCCGCTGCGCCGCGCGCACCATCCCGGCGGCGTCGCGGGCGATCAGCTCTGGCGTGTCCAGCCACGTCAGCAGGGCGGCGGTCTGCCGCGAGCGCATGGTCGGGCCTTCCACGGCGACGATCGGCAGCCCCTGCGGCAGCAGGTCAAGCGCGCTCATTCCGCCCGACCAGCCCAAGGTGTCGAGGCCGAAATCGCAGGCGGCAGCCAACGCCTGGAAACGCTCCAGCGGCATCAGCGCATGGGTCAGCACGCGTGTGTCCATGTCCACGCCCTCGCGCTCGAAGGCCGGGCGCATGCGCGCGCGCAGATCGGCGATGTGTTCCTCGCCGACCAGCGGAGTCAGGTGCAGGCGGGCCCGCGGCAGCGCGCCCAGGATCTTGGCGAACACCGCGTCCTGTGCCGGCAGCAGCTTGAAGGCCGCTTGCGCGCAGAGGATTTCGAGGCTGTCAGGTTCGCTCCGGCTCAGCCCTTCGGACGCTTCGGCGCGCGCCCGTGCCGGCGCCGGCGCGAGGCCATGGCCAAGGCCCGGCAGGCGCACCAGCGCTTCGTGGTAATGCTCGGCCGCATCGCGCGGCTCCAGCACATCCGGCACCAGCGCGTAGTCGATCGTCGGCAGCCCGGTCGTCACCGGATGGCCCCACAGGCAGGCCTGCACGGGCGCGAGACGCAGCGCGGCCAAGCCCTGATGCATGGGGTGCATGCCGATTTCGGGGTAGACGATGACGTCGGGTTCGAGCGCGGCGAGCAGGGCCCGCCACTGTGGCGCTTGGCGCGGCCCGGCGTGACGCGTGCCGGCGGCGTGCAGGCGGGCCTGCCATTGGGCGGCGCCGGGTTCGAGGTCGAGGAAGTGGACGTCGAAGCGCTCGCGGTCCAGGCCCTCGAACAGCGGCAGGAACAGTCGCGCCACGGTGTGCTCGCGGAAGTGCGCGCTGACCACGGCGATGCGGCGCCGGCCCTGGCGCAGTGGGCGTGGCGGCAAGCCAGGGTCGAGCGCCGCCATCATCCGCGCGATGAGCCGCCCGTAGCGGCGCATCTCCGGCACCGCGTCCTCGATGTAGTGCAGGTAGAAGGGCGTGGCGCTGCCCACGCAGCCCCAGACCTGGGCGGCCATGCCGGGCCGACGGAAATCCTGCGACTCGAACCAGCGCAGGCCCTCGCGCCAGCGCTGGACGAAGGCCGTCTGTTCCGCCTCGCTGGCCGGGCTCGGGTCCAAGGGGTACTGGAAGCCCAGCCAGCGCGCGGGCAGGAAACCCGGATCGCGGCGCAGCGCCTCGGACAGCGCCAGATGACCCTCGCGAAAGCAGAAGCCCGTGAAGCATTCGAAGGCCCAGTCCATCGCGGCATACACGTCTGCGCCAGCCGCGGCGCGCATCCGTGCAGCCTGTCGTCGCGCCGCGCTGCCGGCGGGTTCTGCGCGGATCAGCGCCGCATAGTCGGGCAAGGCGCCGCTCACGGCCGTGACACTGGCGATTCCGCTGGGATGTGACATGGGCGAATTTCAGGGGCCAAACCCCAGCACGGTATCATCCGCAACCTTCCTCCCAGCGCCGGTGCCCGCCCCATGTTCAGTGCCTCCATGAAGATCGAAGGCTACGACCCCGAACTCGCCGCGGCCATGGCCGCCGAGCATCAGCGTCAGGAGGATCACGTCGAACTCATCGCCTCGGAGAACTACGCCAGCCCGCGCGTGCTGGAGGCGCAGGGCAGCGTGCTCACCAACAAGTACGCCGAGGGATATCCGGGCAAGCGCTACTACGGCGGCTGCGAACACGTCGACGTCGCCGAGCGCCTGGCCATCGAGCGCTGCAAGCAGCTGTTTGGCGCGGACTACGCCAACGTGCAGCCGCACTCGGGCAGTCAGGCCAACCAGGGCGTGTTCCTGGCCCTGCTGCAGCCGGGCGACACGATTCTTGGAATGAGCCTGGCCCATGGCGGCCATCTGACCCACGGCGCCAAGGTCAATGCCTCCGGCAAGCTGTTCAACGCGGTGCAGTACGGCGTTGACGAGCAGGGTCTGATCGACATGGACGAAGTCGAGCGCCTGGCGGTCGAGCACCGGCCGAAGATGGTCATCGCCGGTTTCTCCGCCTACTCGCAGGTGCTCGACTGGGCGCGCTTCCGCGCCATTGCCGACAAGGTGGGTGCTTACCTGTTCGTCGACATGGCCCACATCGCCGGTCTGGTCGCCGCCGGCGTCTACCCCAACCCCCTGCCGCATGCCCACGTGGTCACCAGCACCACCCACAAGACCCTGCGCGGCCCGCGCGGCGGCATCATCGTGTTCAGCCGCGAGGGCGCTGGCGACAAGGCCGAGGAGCTGGAAAAGAAACTGCAGAGCATCGTCTTCCCGGGCATCCAGGGCGGCCCGCTGATGCACGTCATCGCCGCCAAGGCCGTCGCCTTCAAAGAGGCGCTTGAGCCCGAGTTCAAGGCCTACCAGCAGCAGGTGGTGAAGAACGCGCAGGCGATGGCGAAAACGCTGATCGCGCGCGGCTACAAGATCGTGTCGGGCGGCACCGAGAACCACCTGATGCTGATCGACCTGATCGGCCGCGAGGTCAGCGGCAAGGATGCCGAAGCCGCACTCGGCAAGGCGCACATCACGGTCAACAAGAACTCCGTGCCGAACGACCCGCGCTCACCCTTCGTCACCTCGGGCCTGCGCATCGGCACCCCCGCCGTCACCACCCGCGGCTACACGGAGGCCGACTGCGTCGAGTTGGCGAACCTGATCGCCGACGTACTCGACGCACCGACCGATGCCGCCGTGCTGGCCCGCGTGACGGATGCCGTCACGGCACAATGCCGGAAGTATCGGGTGTATCAGTGAAGCTGGGATTGGGGATTCGGGATTGGGGATTCGTTTGGAGCCGGCGTGCTGGGCTCGCACGGCAAGCTGCGCCCGTGACGCAAGGCCGAAGCCAAGCAAGAATTCTTGCCGCATTCCGCTCTTGCGAATCTCGAATCTCGAATCCCGAATCCCGGCTCCAAACGAATCCCGAATCCCGGCCTCCGCGCGTAGCGCTCCGGCGCTCATCGGCGCGCGGACCAGTGGTCCGCGAACGCGCCTCTTCGCTCCCAAATCCCGGGCCGGCCCACACGCTCGACAAGAACCTCACCCAAGATCGCCGGCCCTGATGCGCTGCCCCTTCTGCCAGCACGAGGACAGCCGCGTCGTCGACAGTCGCGTCAGCGAGGATGGCGGCAGCATTCGCCGGCGGCGTGAGTGTCCCGCCTGCGGCGAGCGCTTCTCGACGCTGGAGACGGTGGAGATCAAGCTGCCGGCCATCGTGAAGAGCGACGGCCGGCGCGAGGCCTTCGATGAGCGCAAGCTGCGCGGCAGCCTCGGCAAGGCGCTGCAGAAGCGGCCGGTGTCCGAGGCGCAGGTCGATGAGGCCGTGCGCGGCGTGGTTCGGCAGCTGAGGCTCTCAGCGGAACGCGAGCTGCCCTCGCGCCAGCTCGGCGAGTGGGTGATGGAGGCCCTGCGCGGTCTGGATCAGGTCGCCTACGTGCGTTTCGCCTCGGTCTACCGTCGTTTCGAGGACGTGCAGGCTTTCCGCGAGGAGATCGAGAAGCTCGAGCGCGAGCTGCCTGGCCTCGACAAGGTGCAGCTGCCCCTGCTGCAGGACCTGCCGCTGCCGCCCTTGCGGAGTCGCAAGTGAGCCAGCGCCTGCACACCCCACAGCCGGTCGAGCCGATCCCGCCCTACCGGATCACCTGGCTGTCGGCGCATCGGGACCTGGTCCCGACGCTGGCCGCCTGGCACTACGATGCCTTCCGGAACTACGTGCCGAACTGGAGCGTGGCGGCCGCCGCAGCCGAGCTTGCGACGCACCGCCTCCATGAACTGCCCTGCACCCTGGTGGCGATCAGCGAGGACGACGAGGCCCTGGGCTCGGTCAGCCTGCTGGAGGAAGATCCGCCGGGCGGCCCGGAACACGCCCCCTGGCTAGCCAGCTTCTACGTCCGCGCCGATCTGCGCGGTCGCGGCGTTGGTCGCGCCCTGATGCAGCGCGCCAGCAGCGAGGCCTTCGACATGGGCCATGCCTACCTGCATCTCTGGACTCGCGATCAGGCCCCGTACTACGAGCGTCACGGCTGGGAGCGCGTGGGCGTGGTGCGTCTGCCGGTGGGGCCGGCGATCCTGATGCGCACCCGCACCCGTCCGAATGCACCGGAGCCCGAGAGCGTCGCGGAGGATTCGTAGCCCTGATCGCTTGCATGCGGCAAAACCCGCTTCGAGCGAGCGGCATGGCATGCCGACCTTTCTTGCGACTGCGCCGCGAGCGTCTCGATGCTGCTTGTCAAGCCGCGCCGCGGCATGCCCGGCGGCGCATGCCTGTTCCCGCCGCGACACTCGGCGTTTCCAGACGACTGCGAGCCTCTAGGCTGTGAATCCCCAATCCCCAATCCCCAATCCGCGCTTTTCCGCCACCGATCACGCTCACATGGCGCGAGCGCTGCGTCTGGCCGCGCGCGGGCTGTTCACCACCCAGCCCAATCCGCGGGTGGGCTGCGTGATCGCGCGCGGCGATGCGGTGTTGGGCGAGGGCTGGCATATCCGCGCCGGCGGCCCACACGCCGAGGTGCACGCGCTGCATGCGGCCGGCGAGTCGGCGCGCGGCGCCACGGCTTACGTCACCCTGGAGCCCTGCGGCCTGCACGGGCGCACGCCGCCCTGCGCGGACGCCTTGATCGCGGCCGCCGTCGCGCGGGTGGTGATCGCCTGCGAAGACGCTTTCCAGAGCGAGGGTGGGGCGCTGGCGCGCATGCGCGCGGCGGGCATCGAGGTCGTCTCGGGGCTGATGCGCGAAGACGCGCGCGAGCTGAACATCGGCTTCTTCAGCCGCGTCGAGCGCGGGCGGCCGTTCGTGCGGCTCAAGCTCGCGGCCAGCCTGGACGGGCGCATCGCGCTGGCCTCCGGCGAGTCGAAGTGGATCACCGGCGAAGCCGCGCGCGCCGACGTGCAGCGCTGGCGTGCGCGGTCCTCGGCCATCCTCACCGGCAGCGGCACCGCGCTGGCGGATAACCCCAGGCTTACCGTGCGCCTGCCTGACACCGACTTCCTGCCGCCGCTGCGCGTGCTGCTCGACCGTGAGCTGCGCCTGTCGCCTTCGGCGCATCTGCTGGCCGACGGCGCCGCACCCACGCTGGTGTTTCACGCCGATCGCATCGCCGCATCCGCAGACTGCGCGCCGCATGTGATGCGCTGCGGGGTTCCTGAGCGCGAGGGCGCGCTTGATCTCAACGCTGTGGTCACCGAACTGGCGCAGCGCGGCATCAATGAACTGCTGGTGGAATGCGGCCCCCGGCTCGCCGGAGCGCTGATGCGCAACGGTCTGGTGGATGAGCTACTGCTGTACCAGGCGCCGGTGCTGCTGGGCGGCGACGCGCAGCCGATGCTCGATGCGCTGCTTCTGGCGCGGCTTGATCAACGCACCGCGTGGCGGGTGATCGAGCGCCGCCAGATCGGCGACGACCAGTGCCTGCGCCTGCGGTCTGCATAAGGTGGGTCCCGACCCACCACGGCAGCGAGTCTCGCGTTGGGCGCGAATCGGTGTCGACGCTGCTGCACGGGATGAACACGTGCGTCGACCGTTGAGCTCTGCTGCAAAGGATGAACACGTGCGTCGAGCATTGAGCTCCGGTGGGTCAAGACCCACCCTATGCGGGTCGCGTTGATCGGCAGCGTGCGCTTTGAAGGATCGAAGTGTTCCGAAGCGGATGCCGCTTCCCCGGCCCCACGCGCTTGGCGCTCGGGCGTTCGTCGGCTGGCGTGGCAGTGCCGCGCCAGCCAGCCTCCTCACCCCCAATCCCCAACCCGGCTCTCAACCATGTTCACTGGAATCATCGAATCTGTCGGCCGCATCAGCGCGCTGGAACCTGTGGGCGGCGACGTGCGCCTGCACATCGATACCGGCACGCTCGACCTGCGCGACGTGGTGCTGGGCGAGAGCATCGCGGTCAGCGGCGTCTGCCTGACCGTGATCGCCTTCGAGGCAGCGAGCTTCGCGGCGGACGTCTCCAACGAGACCCTGTCTCGCACCACCCTGGGCGGCCTCAAGCCGGGCTCGGCGGTCAACCTGGAGCGCGCCATGCGCGCTGACGGCCGTTTCGGCGGGCATATGGTGTCCGGCCACGTCGATGGCGTCGGCGAGGTGGTCTCGGTCAGCGAGGACGCCCGCTCGCAGCGCTGGCGCTTCCGCGTCCCGACCAACCTCGCGCGCTACATCGCCGAGAAGGGTTCGATCTGCATCGAAGGCACCAGCCTGACGGTCAACGCCGTCGACGGCGCCGAGTTTGAGGTCAACCTGGTCCCGCACACCGTCGCCCACACCAACTTCGGCGGGCTCGGCGCTGGCGCGCGCGTCAACATCGAGGTGGATCTGGTGGCGAGGTATCTTGAGCGGCTAGTCGCCGCTCAGGGGATTGGGGATTAGGGATTGGGGATTGCGCGGCCGGCCCCCTGGGGTGGGCTCAGGTTCGGTGCTTCGTAGCGTGGCCTTGGACCAGCGGTAAAGGTCGACCTTCGGCAATCCCTAATCCCCAATCCCGAATCCCGGCTGCACGGGAATCCCGTTCCCGGCCTTCGCGCATAGCGCTCAGGCGTTCAGCGGCTCGCGCGGCAGTGCCGCGCAAGCGAGCCGCCTCACCCCCAATCCCGACTCCCGGCCCAAAAATGCCCTTCTCCCCCATCCCCGAACTCCTCGAAGAAATCCGCGCCGGTCGCATGGTCGTCATCGTCGATGACGAGGACCGTGAGAACGAAGGCGACCTGATCATGGCGGCCGAGCTGGTGCGGCCGCAGGACATCAACTTCATGGTCACCCACGCGCGCGGGCTGGTGTGCCTATCGCTGACGCGCGAGCGCTGCCAGCAGCTGGCGCTGCCGCCGATGGTGGTCGACAACAACTCGCCCTACCGCACCAACTTCACGGTCTCGATTGAGGCGGCCGAGGGCGTGACCACCGGTATTTCGGCCTACGACCGCGCCCACACGATTCGTACCGCCGTGAAGCCCGATGCGCGCGCCGCCGATTTGCGTCAGCCCGGCCACATCTTTCCGCTCACCGCCCAGCCCGGCGGCGTGCTGGCGCGCACCGGCCACACCGAAGCCGCCTCGGACCTGCCGCGACTTGCGGGTCTGGAGCCGGCCGGCGTACTGGTCGAGATCCTGAACCCCGACGGCAGCATGGCGCGACGGCCCGACCTTGAGGTCTTCGCCCGCGAGCACGGCCTCAAGATGGGCTCGATCGAGGATCTGGTCGCCTACCGGCTGGCCAACGAGCACACCGTCGAGCGCATCGACAGCCGCGAGATTCCGACCCGCTTCGGCGCCTTCACCCTGCACACCTACCGCGACCGGCTCAGTCACGAGCTGCACTTCGCGCTGGTGCGCGGTGAGATCCATGCCGATCAGCCGACCCTGGTTCGCGTCCACGTCAAGAACCCGCTGGCCGACGTGCTGCACTGGCAGCGCCCGGATTTCGGCGTGGCCGCGATCGACGCGCTGCAGGCGATCGACCGTGAAGGCCGGGGTGTGCTGGTGGTGCTCACCGAGCCGCAGTCGACCGAGCAGCTGCTGGCGCGGATCACCGGCGACAGCCCGCAGTCCGGCCACGGCGATGCCGGCCCCGCCGGTGCCCGCGCTGGTCAGTGGCGTCGCAACGGCGCCGGCTCGCAGATCCTGGCCGACTTGGGCGCCGGCAAGCTGCGCGTGCTGGGCACCCCGCGCCGGCAGATCGGTCTGGGCGGATTTGGGCTGGAGGTGGTGGGGTATGTGTGAGAGCGGGGATTGGGGATTGGGGGTGAGGCGGCTCGCTTGCGCGGCACTGCCGCGCGAGCCGCTGAACGCCTGAGCGCTATGCGCGAAGGCCGGGAACGGGATTCGCTAGAGCGGGCTGCGGCAAGGCCCATCGTCGTGCTTCGGCAGTGGGTCGTGGGTGGTGCCTGCTCGCGAGTCCGGCGCGCCGGCTTCTGACGAATCCCGAATCCCGAATCCCCAATCCCGGCTCCAAGCCAATCCCAGCTCCACCAATAAGCTAAACTCCCGCCCCCTCAAGAGAATTCCGATCCCATGGCGCATTACGAAGGCGACCTGCGGGTGGTGCCGGGCGCGCGGTTCGCGGTGCTGGCCAGCCGCTGGAACCCGCGCATCACCGATGCCCTGGTCGACGGCGCGCGGCGCGCGCTCTCTGGCAACGGCGTCGACCCGGCCGATATCGACGTGATCCGTGTGCCCGGCGCCTGGGAGCTGCCGCTGGCGGCACGCGAGCTGGCCCTGGCCGGCCGGCATGCGGCCTTGATCGCACTGGGCTGCGTGGTGCGTGGCGACACTCGCCACTACGAGCATGTGGCGGACCTGTGCGCCGAGGGCCTCGCCCGGGTGGCGCTGGACTCCGGTATTCCGGTCGCCAATGGCGTGCTCGCTGTCGAGCGTCTGGAAGATGCCGAGAACCGCGCCGGTGGCAGCCACGGCAACAAGGGCGAGGAGGCCGCCTTGGCCGCCTTGGAAATGGCCAGCCTGATCAACCTCCTGCGCGGTCAGGACGACTGACCCCACGCGCTGGTTCGCCAGCGGTTGCATGAACAGGGCAGGGCCACGTACCCCGCCCGCGGAGCCGAACATGAAGCACACCCGTCCCGATGGTATCGATCCCGCTGCGCGCTCGCGCGCCCGCCGCCGCGCCCTGCAGGCGGTCTATGCCTGGCAGCTGTCCGGTTCCAGCATGAACAAGGTGCTGGAGCAGTTCCGCGACGAGCAGGACATGGAGATCGCCGACCTCGAGTATTTCGAGGATCTGCTGCGCGGGCTGGAGGCCCATCTGGCCCAGGTGGACGAGGCGCTCGCGCCCTTCATCGATCGCCCGCTGGAGCAGGTCGATCCGATCGAGCGCGGCGTGCTGCGTCTCGCCGTCTACGAGCTGCTGCATCGGCTAGATGTGCCCTATCGGGTGATCATCAACGAGGCCATCGAGATCGCCAAGCGCTTCGGCTCCGAGCACGGCCACACCTACATCAACGGTGTGCTCGATCGCGGTGCGCAGAGCTGGCGCGCGGCCGAGGCCCGCGGCGGCCCGCGTCGCGGCTGAGCGCGCGCATCGCCGTGGCAGTCGGCGAGTTCGATCTGATCGCGCGCATCGCTGCGCGCAGCCGCAGTCGCCCGGATGTGCTGCTCGGCATCGGCGACGATGCCGCGCTGCTGGCCTCGCCGCCGCTCGGCGAAGCGCTTTGCGTCTGCGTCGACACGCTTAATGCCGGCGTGCATTTCCCGGCTGAGACCGCGCCCTTCGACATCGGCTGGAAAGCGCTTGCGGTCAATCTGAGCGACCTCGCCGCGATGGGGGCCATGCCGCGCTGGGCGACGCTGGCGCTCAGTCTGCCGAGCCCGGATCCGGCCTTTGTCGATGCCTTGATCGACGGCCTGCTCTCGCTTGCCGAGCAGCACGACGTCGCCCTGGTCGGCGGCGACACTACGCGCGGGCCCTTGAGCCTCACCGTGCAGGCGATCGGCAGCGTGGCGCCTGCGCAGGCCCTGCGTCGCGATGCGGCGCGGGCGGGGGATGCCCTCTACGTCAGCGGCACGCTGGGCGATGCGGCGGCAGGGCTCGCGCTGCTGCAGGGGCGGATCGCGTGCGGGCAGGCCGCAGTCGCCGAGACGCTGCGCGCGCGTCTCGATCGACCAACGCCGCGCCTCGCGCTGGGGCGTGCCTTGGCCGGTGTGGCGCGCGCAGGCATCGACGTCAGCGATGGCCTGCTGGCCGATCTCGGCCATGTGCTGCAGGCCAGCGGCGTGGGGGCGGAAATCGATCTGGATGCCCTGCCCACGTCCGACGCGCTGCGCGCCCTGCAGCCGCAGGACGAAGCTCGCTGGCCGCTGCAGCTGGCCGGCGGCGACGACTACGAGCTGTTGATCAGCGGCGACCCGGCGCGCATCGAGGCGCTGCCTGCCTTCGCCCGCGGCGAACTCACCCGCATTGGACGCCTCCGCGGCGAGCCGGGCCTCACCTTCGTGCGCGGCGGCCAGCCCTGCGACTACGCGCCGGCGACGCGCGGCTACCAGCACTTCGCCTGAGCCTCGGCGCGAGTGTTCTCGCGTGACTGCCCATGACTTCGGCGGTCTCGCGACAAACCCGTCGCCATCACGCCGCCGGCATACTTGAGCGCATGAAGCGCAACCGTCCTCCGCTGAGTCTGCTCAAACATCCCTTCGGCTGGATCGCCAGCGGCTTTGGCTCCGGTTTCTCTCCCGTCGCCCCCGGAACGGTGGGCAGCGCGACCGCACTGATCCCCTGGCTGTGGCTGCGCGAGCTGCCGGCCGCGTACTACCTGGCGATCACGCTTGCCTTCTTCGCGCTGGGCGTGCTCGCGGCCGAGTGGGTGATCCGCACGATCCGCAGCGATGACCCCGGCGTGGTTGTGGCCGACGAGTGGGTGGGGCAGTGGCTGGCCCTGTTCCTGGCTCCCGCCGGTTGGGTCTGGATGCTGCTGGGTTTCGCCCTGTTCCGGCTGTTCGACGTGTGGAAGCCGTGGCCGGTGCGTTGGGCCGATCGGCGCCTGCACGGCGGCTTTGGCGCGATGTTTGACGACCTGCTGGCGGGCGTGTACGCCTTCCTCGCCCTGCAGACGCTCGTGCTGCTCAATGCCCGCTACGGAGTGCTGCCCTCATGAGCGATCTGCCGGCGGGCCTGCTGCGCGGCGAGGACGGCGTGCTGCGCTGCGCCTGGCAGCAGAACCTGCCCGACTACGCGCACTACCACGACCACGAGTGGGGGCGGCCGGTCCGCGACGACGTGCGCCTGTTCGAGAAGCTCTGCCTCGAAGGCTTCCAGTCGGGCCTGAGCTGGCTGACCATCCTGCGCAAGCGCGAGAACTTCCGCGCGGCGTTTGCCGGTTTCGACCCTCAGCGGGTGGCGCGCTTCGACGAGACGGATGTCCAGCGCCTGCTGGGCGACGCCGGCATCGTCCGCCATCGCGGCAAGATCGAAGCGGCCATCCACAACGCGGCTCGGGTGCTGGAGATCCAGCGCGAGTGCGGCAGCTTCGCCGACTACATCTGGGCGTTTCAGCCGCCCGATTCGGAGCGGCCGCAGCGCCATGACTGGGACAGCCTGCGCGCGCTGGCGCAGACGCCCAGCTCGATAGCGCTGTCCAAGGATCTGCGAAAGCGCGGCTTCAAGTTCGTTGGCCCCACCACCTGCTACGCCTTCATGCAGGCGATGGGGCTGGTCAACGATCACGTCGAGGGCTGCGCTTTTCGCTGAGCCCCGGGCCGTCCGTGGCCGAGGCTCACTCGATCAGGGCAGTTCGCTGCCGCTGTAGGGCTTGGCTTCCGCGCCCTCCACACGGCCGATGCGTGCGCTCTCGTGCACGAACAGTTCGACCTCGCGCTTGAACACCATCGGGCCCACCACTTCCGAGTTCGGACCGATGACGACCTTGGGCAGGCGAGGGGTGCTACCCCAGTTGAACCAGCCACTGCTGGGTTTTTCGATGGTGATGCCACCGGCGATGCGGCTGCCGTCGAGCAGGGTGATGTCGCCGTTGACGGTTTCGACGTCGCCGCCGATGGAGGCGGCTTCGAGGCGGATGGCGCCGTTGACGGTCTCCACATCGCGCTGCACGGTGGCGCCCGCATCCAGTCGGATGCTGCCGTTGACCGTTGCCGCGGTGCCGGCCTGCGCGGCCGCCCCCAGACTGATCGAGCCGTTGACGGTCTCCACGCTCTCGGCGCGGGCGCTCTCGTTCAGGCTGATGCTGCCGTTGACCGTCTCGACGCTGTCGGCGCTCACCTGGGCGGCAAGAGTGATGCTGCCGTTGACGGTTTCGAGGCTGTCGTAGGCCTGGCCCTGCTCGGTGCGGATGGAGCCGTTGACCTTGTCGATGCTGGCGAGGCGCTCGGCGGCGGCGCTGCCGGCGAAAGCGATCAGAACAACCAGGGGAAGAATGGACATGCGCATCGGTGCTGCTCCCTGCGGGTAAGCCACGCTCTGCGGTGGCGGCGATCAGGCGGATGCCGGACTGTCGCAAAGGGTTTACTGCCACCGGTGTCGACGCGGTCGCTTGGCTAGAATGCGGGCCTTGCCCGCTACCCGGAGCCCGCCCGTGTCCCGACCCAAGCCCGTCATGCTGCTGATCCTCGATGGCTGGGGCCATCGCGAGGAGCGCGAGGACAACGCCATCGCGCAGGCGAAGGCCCCGCATTGGCGAGCCCTGCTGGCGAGCTGCCCGCACACCCTGATCCAGACCTCGGGCAAGCACGTCGGCCTACCCGACGGGCAGATGGGCAATTCCGAGGTCGGCCACATGAACCTCGGCGCCGGCCGCGTCGTGTACCAGGATCTGACCCGCATCGACCACGCCATCGAGACCGGCGAGTTCTTCGAGAACGCAGGGCTCACCGGCGCCTGTGCGGCGGTCACGGCCAGCGGCGGCACCCTGCACGTGTTCGGCCTGCTGTCGCCGGGCGGCGTGCACAGCCACGAGGACCACATTCACGCGTTCCTCGATCTGGCCAAACGGCGGGGCGTATCGCGGCTCGCCGTGCATGCGTTTCTTGATGGTCGCGACACGCCGCCGCGCTCGGCACGGCCGAGCCTCGAAAAGCTCGATGCGCGCTGCGCCGAGCTGGGCTACCGCATCGGCTCGGTCAGCGGCCGCTACTACGCGATGGACCGCGACAAGCGCTGGGATCGCGTCGAGCGCGCCTATGCCGCGATCGTCGAAGCCAGCGCCGAGCATCGCGCGGCCACCGGCGTGGCGGCGCTCGAAGCGGCCTACGCGCGCGACGAGAACGACGAGTTCGTGCTGCCCACGGTGATCGGGGGCGCTGCCCCCATGGCCGACGGCGACGCCGTGGTGTTCATGAACTTCCGCGCCGACCGCGCGCGCGAGCTGACCGCGGCCTTCGTGCAGCCGGGCTTCGATGGCTTCGTCGCGCGGCGCCCGCAGCTGGCGCGCTTCGTCTGCCTGAGCGAGTACGACGCCAAGCTGCCGGCGCAGCTTGCCTATGCGCCCGAGACCCTGCACAACACCCTGCCGCAGGTGCTGGCCGCGCACGGCCTGAGCCAGCTGCGCATCGCCGAGACCGAAAAGTACGCCCACGTCACCTTTTTCTTCAGCGGTGGCGTCGAGGCCGAGCAGCCCGGCGAGTCGCGCGTGCTGATCCCCTCGCCCAAGGTCGCCACCTACGATCTCAAGCCCGAGATGAGCTGCCCCGAAGTCACCGCCGCCCTGGTCGAAGACATCCGCGCCCAGCGCCACGACGTGATCGTCTGCAACATCGCCAACCCGGACATGGTCGGCCACACCGGCGTGCTGGCCGCGGCGATCGCCGCGGTCGAGGCCGTGGACACGGCGATCGGCGAAATCACCGCGGCCCTGCGCGAGGTCGGCGGCGAGCTGATCCTCACCGCCGACCACGGCAACCTCGAGAAGATGCGCGATGTCGACACCGGCCAGCCGCACACCGCGCACACGGTCGGCCCGGTGCCGCTGGTGTATGTGGGCCGCGCGGCGCGGCTGAAGGACGGCGGGGCCCTGCGCGACGTCGCGCCCACGCTGCTGCATCTGCTTGGCCTGCCCAAGCCTGCGGAGATGAGCGGGCAGTCGCTGGTCGAATTCGTGTGATCCAGCGCCTCGCCGGCCTCGCGCTGGCTCTGCTCTGCGCGGGCGCGGTACTCGCCTTTGCTGGCGCCGGCGCGGCGCAGGCCCAGCCCAGCGATCCGGAAGCGGAACGCGCCGCGCAGGCGCGGCTTGAGGCTGTGCGCGCCGAACTGCGCGACGTGGCCGCGGTGCAAGCGCGGCTGGCGGTCGAGCGCGATGCCGCCGCGGCGCAGATCCGCGAGGTGGATCAAGCGATCGCCGGGCAGCTCAAGGCCCAGGCCGGGCTGGAAGCCGAAGTGGCCGCGCAGCGCCAGCGCTTCGAGGCGCTCGAGTCCGAGCGGCAGACGGTCGCCGCCGGGCTGGAGCGGCAGCGTGCCGCGCTGGGCGCGCTGATGCGTGCCGCCCACGTGCAGGGCGGGCAGGCGCCGCTGCGCCTGCTGCTGTCGCAGGATCGCCTGCGCGACGCCAGCCGCGCGCTGGCCTATCACCGCTACGTGCAGGCGGCCCAGGTCGGCCGCATTCGCGGCCTGCTCGATGAGCTGGCGGAGCTGGCGCGCGTGACCGCCCAGGTCGAGGCCCAGCGGGCGGCGCTGGATGCCGCGTTGGCGCGCGAGCTGGCGGCCCTCGCCGCGCTGGAATCGCAGCGCGCCGACCGCAGCGCTTTGCTGGACGTCCTGGCCGGTCAGCAGAAAGCGCAGGCGCAGCGCGTGGCCGAGCTGAAGCGCGACGAGCGTGCGCTGCTCGATCTCCTCGAATCGCTGCGCGACATTTTTGCCGACATCCCCGACCAGCTGGACGGCGATCAACCCTTTGCCCAGCGCCGCGGCAGCCTGCCCATGCCGGTGCCGGGCAAGGTGCTGACCGCGTTCGCGGGGGCCCTGCCCGACGGCCGCCGCAGCGAGGGCTGGCTGATCGAAGCCGCAGCCGGCGACAGCGTGCGCGCCGTGGCGCCGGGCCGCGTGGCCTTCGCCGATTGGATGAAGGGCTACGGACTGCTGCTGATCCTGGATCACGGTGACGGCTTCCTCAGTCTTTACGCGCACAACGACGGCCTGCTGCGCGAAGTCGGCGATTGGGTGAAGGGCGGCGAACCGCTGGCCCAGGCCGGCAGTTCGGGCGGGCAGGGCCGCAGCGCGCTGTACTTCGAACTGCGCCGGCAAAGCCAGCCGCTGGACCCTCGCCTCTGGCTGCGACGATGAGGAGCACGCGCGGCGCCGGAGAGTCTCGCCGCGAGTGCGGCGCCCTATACTGCCGCGCATGAACATCACGCCCCGTCCTCGCCTGTCGCTGCTCGTCTTCGGCTTTCTGCTCGCCTCCGGCGCGCCTGTCATGGCGCAGGAAACCCCCGACCCCGCGCCCGCCGAGGACGCGCCGGCCGCAGCGCCTGACGCTGAACGCGTCAGCCTCGACGAAGTGCGTCGTTTCGTCTCGGTGTTCCGGGCGGTGCAGCAGGCCTATGTCGATCAGGTTCCGGACCAGCAGCTGATGCAGTCGGCGATCCGCGGCCTGCTTACCGATCTCGATCCGCACAGCGCCTATCTCGACGCGCGCGCCACGGAGGCGATGAACGAGACCGCCACCGGCGCCTACGGCGGCCTGGGGCTGGAAATTCTGCAGCGCCCGGATCGCAGCCTGGTGGTGATCGCGCCGATGGACGACACCCCGGCGGCACGCGCGGGCATCCAGCCCGGCGACATCATCATCGAGCTCGACGGCGCGCCGATCAGCGCCGACAGCGTGGACGCGGCGGTCGAGGCCATGCGCGGCGAGCCGGGCACCACCATCGTGCTGACCGTGCTGCGCGAGGGCGAGAACGAGCCGCTCAAGCTCAGCCTGACCCGCGAGATCATCCGCGTCGCCAGCGCCCGCGGCGAGGCCCTGGACACCGACTTCGCCTACATCCGCATCGCCACCTTCCAGGCCGACACGGCCACCGAGGTGCAGCGCAAGCTGGAAACGCTGAAGGCTGCCGGCAGCGGCGCGCTCAAGGGGCTGGTGCTCGATCTGCGGCGCAACCCGGGCGGCCTGTTGAACGCCGGCATCGAAGTCGCCGACCTCTTTCTTGACCGCGGCGTGATCGTCAGCACCCGCGGCCGCGTGCCGCGCGCCAGCGCCGAGTACGACGCCAAGCGCGGCGATCTGCTCGGCGGCGCGCCGATCGTGGTGCTGATCGACAGCGGCAGCGCCAGCGCCGCCGAGGTCGTGGCCGGCGCCCTGCGCGACCACCGGCGTGCCCTGATCATGGGCAGCACCAGCTTCGGCAAGGGCTCGGTGCAGACCGTGCTGCCGCTGGACAACGGCGACTCGATCAAGCTCACCACCGCGCGCTACTACACGCCCAACGGCACCTCGATCCAGGCCACCGGCATCGTCCCCGACATCGAGCTGCCAGAGAACGCCGAGCTGCGCGTCGGTACGCAGACCGCGCCGCAGCTGCGCGAGGCCGATCTGCCGGGCCATCTCGAAGCGGAGAGCGCGACGGACGAGACTGGCGAGGCCGCGGCCCAGGCCGACTACGCCGTCAACGAAGCCCTGAACCTGCTGCGTGGGCTGGCGGTGTTCCGCGAGCGCGGCTGAAGGCCGAACGGCCGCGCTCCGCATCCGCGGTCATCACTCGCGCGTGCGTGCACAGGCTCATGGCGCGTGAATGCAGAGATGAGGCTGCAGCGCGGGTGTCCAAGCGTAGTCGCGGCAGGCGGAGAGTATTGACACCTTCTCAGCCGCGCGGAGAAGCATCGGTCGCTCGCAGCGCTGCCGAGCGCAGTGAATCCTCCGCCCCCGAGGTTGCCTCCAGCAGTCGCCCGAGCAGGGCGTCGAACTGCGCGTACTCGGCGGCATCGAGGCCCGAGAGCAGGGCGCGTTCGTATTCCAGCGCCAGAGGCGCGACCTGCGCATGCACCGCGCGCCCGGCGGCGCTCAGCTCCAGCGGCACGCGCCGGCGGTCGCGCTCGTCGCTGCCGCGCTCGACCCTGCCCGACGCCATCAGCCCGGCCACGGCGCGGCTGACCGCGACCTTGTCCATGGCGGTGCGCTCGACCAGTTCCCCTGCGGTCAGCCCGGGATAGCGCCCCAGCACCGCCATCAGCCGCCATTCGGTGACCGAGAGGTCGAAGCGCTCGGCGTAGATGCGTGCAATCGCCTGGCTGACGCGGTTCGACAGCACGGACAGCCGATAGGGCAGGAAGCACTCCAGAACCAGTTCGGCCGGCGCTTCAGCGGATGCGGAGCCGGGCGAACGCGCCGCGGCGGACTTGGAGGGGCTCATCCTGCACTGCACCTTGCAAATGGTTTCATCTGAAACTATAAAACGCCCACCTCGCGGCGACCAGCCGCGAGCGTCTTCCGGTGTCCGCCAAGAGGCGGCACCGAGCCCTTGCCACCGCTGCGCGCGATCTCAGCACGCGTAGCCCGTAGAGGAGCCCAGCATGAACGCCCAGCCCAACCTCGGCATGCAGGTCACCACCTTTGAAAACCCCATGGGGATCAACGGTTTCGAGTTCGTTGAATTCGCCGCCCCAGCGGGCAGCATCGATCTGCATGCGCTGTTCCGGACGATGGGTTTCGCCGCCGTGCTGAAGCATCGCCGCCGCGCGATTACCGTCTATCGGCAGGGCGGGGTCAACTTCCTGGTCAACGAGGACCCGGACAGCTTCGCCGCCGATTTCGCCGCCCAGCACGGCCCCAGCGCCTGCGGCTTCGGCATCCGCTTCACCCAGCCGGTGGCCCAGGTCGAGCAGAAGGTCATCGCCAACGGCGGTGAGCGCATCGCGCACAAGCCCATGAGCCGCGCGATCGACGCGCCGGTGGTCAAGGGCATCGGCGATTGCATGCTCTACCTGGTGCCCAGCGAGGGTGATGCCTACGCCGCCGACTACCTCGCCATCGAGGGCGCCGAAGCGAATCCGGCGGGCTTCGGCCTGACCTTCATCGACCACCTGACCCACAACCTCTACTTCGGCAACATGGAGAAGTGGTCGAACTACTACGAGCGCCTGTTCAACTTCCGCGAGATCCGCTACTTCGACATCAAGGGCGCCAAAACGGGCCTCGTGTCGAAGGCGATGACCGCGCCGGACGGCATCGTGCGCATCCCGCTGAACGAGTCCTCGGACCCGAAGAGCCAGATCAACGAGTACCTCGACCAGTACAAGGGCGAGGGCATCCAGCACATCGCCTGCTTCACCGACGACATCTATTCCACGGTGGAGGCCATGCGCGCCCAGGGCGTGCAGTTCCTCGACACGCCGTCGACGTACTTCGAAGTGATCGACCAGCGCATCCCCGATCACGGCGAGGACGTGGCTCGACTGGCGAAGAACAAGATCCTCATCGACGCCGACCCTGAAACCAAGAGCCGCAAGCTGCTGCAGATCTTCACCCAGAACGCGATCGGCCCGATCTTCTTCGAGATCATCCAGCGCAAGGGCAACGAGGGCTTCGGGGAAGGCAACTTCCAGGCGCTGTTCGAGAGTATCGAGCGGGATCAGATGAAGCGTGGGTTTCTCTGAGAGCCGGGATTGGGGATTCAGGAATCGGGATTGGCTGAGTGCGAAGCAGTTGCGACTGTCTCGACAGCGGCCCCGGCCTCAAGCGCTTGCTTAGGGCCCCTCTCCCCGCGGGAGAGGGGTTGGGGTGAGGGGCAGTTCAGAGCGCAAACTACCCTCCCGGAGCATCGCGCGGGCGGAAGGCATCGAGGGTTGATCGGATGACCGAGCACCGCCGACCGCCGCTGCCCAGCGCAGGCCTTGAGAGGGCGCGCAGCCTGCGCCGCAGCCTGACGGATGCCGAGCGCGAGCTCTGGTCCCCTCTGCGCGGCGCACGGCTCGGTGGCTACCGATTCCGCCGACAGCATCTGGATCCGCCCTATGTCCTCGACTTCTACTGCCGTGCCGCCAAGCTCGTCGTCGAACTCGACGGCGGCCAGCACACCGAAGAAGCTGATGCCGCACGGACCCGCGCGCTCGAAGCTCGCGGCTTGAGAGTGATCAGGTTCTGGAACAACGACGTACTGAGCAATACAGAAACGGTGCTTGAGGCGATTCTGAGCGCGCTGCAAGCCCGGCCCCTCACCCCAACCCCTCTCCCGTCGGGAGAGGGGCTTGAGCGAGACATCCAGCCATGACGCACACCGCAGCCATGACGCCCGCCACGACCTACCTCACCGGCTTCGCCAACGACTTCGCCACCGAGGCCCTGCGCGGTGCGCTGCCGATCGGGCGCAATTCCCCGCAGCGCTGTGCTTACGGCCTCTACGCAGAGCAGATCTCGGGCACGGCGTTCACCGCCCCGCGCCATGCCAATCGTCGGACCTGGATGTATCGCATCCGACCGGCGGCCGTCCACGGCCGCTTCGCGCCCTACGCGCAGCCGCGCCTGCACAACCGCTTCGACGAGATCGCGCCGAGCCCCGAGCAGTACCGCTGGAGTCCGCTGCCGCTGCCGACAGAACCCACCGACTTCATCGATGGCCTGTTCACGATGGGCGGCAATGGTGGCCCGGATGCGGCCGGCATGGCCGTGCACCTGTATGCCGCCAACCGCGACATGACCGAGCGCTATTTCTACAGCGCCGACAGCGAGCTGCTGGTGGTGCCGCAGCTGGGGCGGCTGTGCATCGATACGGAGCTGGGGCGCGTCGAGGTCGAGCCACAGCAGATCGTGGTGCTGCCGCGCGGCCTGCGCTTCACCGTCAGCCTGCCGGACGGCGAGGCTCGCGGCTATGTCTGCGAGAACTTCGGCGCCCTGCTCAAGCTGCCGGATCTCGGCGTCATCGGCAGCAATGGCCTGGCCAATCCGCGAGATTTCGAAACCCCGGTGGCGCGCTACGAGCAGCGCGAGGGCAGCTTCGAGCTGATCGCCAAATTCCAGGGCCAGCTGTGGCGCGCGCCGATCGGACACAGCCCGCTGGATGTCGTCGCCTGGCACGGCAACTACGCCCCGTATCGCTATGACCTGCGCCGTTTCAACACCATCGGCTCAATCAGCTACGACCATCCGGACCCGTCGATCTTCCTGGTGCTGCATTCGCCGGGCGAAGCGGAAGGGGTAAGCAACCTCGACTTCGTGATCTTCCCGCCGCGCTGGCTGGTGGCGCAGGACACCTTCCGTCCGCCCTGGTTCCACCGCAACGTGGCCAGCGAGTTCATGGGCCTGGTGCACGGCGCCTACGACGCCAAGGCCGAAGGCTTCGTGCCCGGTGGCGCTTCGCTGCACAACGGCATGACGGGCCACGGGCCGGACGCGGCGACCTTCGAGAAGGCTTCGAATGCCGACCTGTCCAAGCCCGACGTGATCACCGATACCATGGCCTTCATGTTCGAGGCACCGCGGGTGATCCGCCCGACCCAGCAGGCGATCGATGCCGCGCATCGCCAGCGCGGCTACCCCGATTGCTGGGCCGGTCTCAAGGCGCACTTCGATCCAACCAAGCCCTGATTTCCCCCGGCTCGCGCTTTGTGCGAGCCGCCCCTCAAGCACGGGCTCGCCTTCCGCGCGGGCCGAACACCAAGCATGGGTTCGCGCAGCGCGCGAGCTGAACATCAGGACCCCGTGGTTCGAGGAATCATCGAGCCAAGCACCAAGGACACACCATGAAACTCGCAAGCCTCAAGGAAGGCGGCCGCGACGGCAGCCTGATCGTCGTCAATCGTGAGCTGAGCCGTGCCGTGCGCGTGCCGCAGATCGCGCCGACCCTGCAGCGCGCGCTGGAAGACTGGAGCGTGACCGCGCCGCGCTTGAACGCCGTATACGAGCAGCTGCAGTCGGGCGCCGACAGCGTCGAAGGGCAGGCCGTGTTCGCGTTCGACACCGCCGCGCTGGCCGCGCCGCTGCCGCGCGCCTACGAATTCGTCGACGGCTCGGCCTACCTGCCGCACGTCGAGCGCGTGCGCCGCGCCCGCGGCGCCAGCGTGCCCGAGAGCTTCTACGTCGATCCGCTGATGTACCACGCGGTCGGTGCCGGCTTTTACGGCCCGAATGATCCGGTGCGCGTGCCTGATGAGGCCTTCGGCATCGACCTAGAAGCCGAGGTCGTGGTGGTCACCGACGATGTGCCGATGGGCGTGTCGGCCGAAGCCGCTGCGAGCCACATCCAGCTGATCGGGCTGATCAACGACGTCAGCTTGCGCAACCTGATTCCGGACGAGCTCGCCAAGGGTTTCGGCTTCCTGCAATCGAAGCCGCGCTCGACCCTGTCGCCGGTGTTCGTGACCCCGGACGAGCTGGGCGAGGACTGGCGGGACAGCAAGGTCCACCTGCCGCTGCTCAGCCATATCAACGGCGAGTGGTTCGGCGCGCCCGAGGCCGGCGTCGACATGCAGTTCAGCTTTGCCCAGCTGATCGCCCATGCCGCGAAGACCCGCCCGCTGGTGGCCGGCAGCATCGTCGGCTCCGGCACCGTGGCCAACGAGGATGAAGGCAAGGGCGCCTCGTGCCTTGCCGAGAAGCGCATGCTCGAAATCATCCGCGACGGCAAGCCCAGCACGCCCTTCATGAAGTTTGGCGATCGCGTGCGCATCGAGATGCTTGATCGCGCGGGCAGCTCGATCTTTGGCGCAATCGACCAGGTGATGGAGAAAGGCTGACGCAGCCGCGTGCGCTCCGCCGCACGGCAGCGCGGCCGTGCCCTCACGCTTCCAGCGGCTCCGGCGCAGTGCTCGCGCTGGCGGCAGGGCGTGGCCCAGCCTTGCGGCGCGCGCGGGCGTCTTCTGCGAGCGTTAGCCAACGCAGCGCGGGTGCGGCTGCGCCGGACGCTTCCAGGCACGGCTCTGACATCGGCGTTGACGCCGTCTCTCGACGCCGTTCGACGCTGGCATCTGCCGTACGTGTTGCCGAGGCCCACCGGCAGCGCGTAGATTTTTGTGAGGGCGATCACGTCCGATCCGGGAGCGGCACCATGAGCGAGATGCTGAGCCTCTACAGCTACTGGCGCTCAAGCGCCGCCTACCGGGTGCGAATTGCCCTGCACCTGAAGGGCCTGGCCTACGCGCAGAGGCCGGTCCATCTGCTCAACAACGGCGGTGAGCAGCGCAGCGCAGAGTTTCGTTCGATCAACCCGCAGGCGCTGGTGCCGGTGCTGTTGGACGGCGAGCGCGCGATTCGTCAGTCCCTGGCGATCATCGAGTACCTCGACGAGGCATTCCCCGCAGTTCCTCTGCTACCAGCGATGGCGCGCGATCGCGCGCGCGTGCGCAGCTTGGCCCAGCTCATCGCCTGCGATGTGCATCCGCTCGCCAACCTGCGCGTGCAGCAGTACCTGGAGCGCGAGCTTGGCGTTGACCAGGCCGCCCGCGAAGCCTGGTCGCGGCATTGGATCGCCGAGGGCCTCGCCGCCTTCGAGGCCTTGGTTTGCGACAACCCCTCGACCGGCGAGTTCTGCGAGGGCGAGATGCCTTCTCTGGCGGACTGCTGCTTGATCCCGCAGATCTACAACGCCCGTCGTTTGCACATGGACCTGTCGCCGTTCCCGACTTTGCTGCGGATCGAAGGCAACTGTCTGGCCCTGCAGGGCTTCCAGCAGGCCGCGCCGGAGCGGCAGCCGGATGCGCCGCCCAGCTGTTGACGGGCAGATGGGGCTCGCCTCAGGGATCGGTGGCCATGGCCCTTGAGGCGTCTCCCGACGAAAGCCCAGCGGCTTGATCGTGCCGAGCGTGCAAGGCGTCCACTCAGGCTTTTGGCGCACTCTCCGCGGCGGATCCGGACCCCGGCGCCGGTCTAGTTCCGTCAGCCTGCCGAAAACCCGTGTCTGCAGGGCGTCCGCTCAGGCTCGGGCGGCTGGCGTAGCACAACATCGATGACGTCGTCCGACCGCAGGGGCGGGCCTGTTTCCTCCAGGGCGACAAGCTGTTATGTTTCCATTAAGCCCGCGCCCAGACGGCTCTCGTTCAGCTGTGGCGTGTGGCTGCCATCGGTTCCACTCACGCGAGATCAAACTCATGAAGAAGACGAAGGTACCGGCGCGCCACCCGCTCGCCCTGGCCTTGGGGGTCGTCCTTGCTGCGTCGCTGGTCCAGCCCGTGCTGGCCCAGGAAGAGAGCGAGCAGGAGTCGGCCGAACAGCAAGACGGCGAAGAAGGTGATGAGGCTACTCTTGACCGAATCCAGGTCACGGGCTCCTTGATCGGCCGCCTTGGCTTCAACTCCATTTCTCCGGTGCAGGTCATCACTGCCGACACCAGCATCAACGCCGGCAAGCTCGACACCGCTTCGATCCTGCAGACGTCGAACGTCGCCGCCGGCTCGACCCAGATCAGCAACCAGTTCTCGGGCTTCGTGGTCGAGGGTGGTAACGGCGTACAGACCCTGTCGCTGCGTGGCCTTGGCGCCAATCGCACCCTGGTCCTCCTGGACGGCCGCCGTCCGGGCCCCGCCGGCACCCGCGGCCAGGTCGGTGCCTTCGATCTGAACGTCATTCCCAGCGTCATCCTGCAGCGCGTTGAGCTTCTCAAGGACGGTGCAGGCTCGATCTACGGTTCAGACGCCGTCGCCGGTGTGGCCAACCTGATCACCCGCAAGTCGGTCGATCGCCCTGAGCTGCTCGTTGACACCAACCTGCCGGAAGAGTCGGGCGGCTCGCGCTTCAACATTTCCGGTGCCACCGGCTGGAACTTCGAGAGCGGCAGCATCGTTGCCGCGTTCCAGTACTACAAGCAGGAACCGCTGCTCCGCGGCGACCGCGACTTCTTCCGCTGCAACGACGATCTGGTGCGTGATGCCAACGGCGCGCTCCTGCCGTTTGAAGATCGCTCCACCACCCGCGGCACCGCGAACGAGGGCTGCATCAACTTCGGCATCTACAACGCCGTTGACGATCTGGGCCTGCCGGCGGGTCTGCGTCGCTACGGCCCGTCGCCGGACGGCGTGAGTACCGGTCCGATCCCCGGCTACCGCATCGTGCGTAACGCCAACGCCGTGCCGGCGTCCGGCACCCCGGCGTTCTACGAGCAGCCGGCCTATGCCGAGTTCAACAATGCTGGCCACATCTTCGCCGGGCAGGAGCGTCAGAGCCTGTTCTTCTCGGGCGACTTCACCTTCGGCGATATCGGTTGGAACGGCCAGTTCCTGTACACCGGCCGTGACACCACTTCGCGCGGCTTCCGCCAGTTCTTCCCGGTGGTGGACGGCCGCCCGGCCGGCTTCCGCGGCCAGGCGAACACCGGCAACGTGCAGATCATCATGCCGTTCCGGTCTGACGCGAACATCAACGTTGACTACCTGTACGCCTCGTCGTCCTTCAACGGCGGCTTCGGCGCGGATACCAGCTGGTCCTGGCGCTTCGACACCACCTTCTCGCGCTCGGACGGTGACTACACCGTGCTCAGCATCGCCCGCGACCTGACGGGTGATCGCGTCAACAGCCCCGATCGCAACGGTGGCGGCGCTCCGATCAACTACTTCGACCCGCGCATTCTGAGCGGCGCGGCCATGGGTTCTCTGGTCGACGCGATCGGTGTGACCCATACGGGCAACACGATCTACGACCAGCTCGTTGCCAACGCCGTGGCTTCCGGTGATCTGTTCGAAACCCCGGCCGGCTACGCCGCAGCCGCGATCGGCACCGAGTTCCGCCGCATCGAGATCAACGACACCCCGAGCGACATCGAGCGCACGGGCGGTCTGTGGGGCCAGAGCTCGGCGACCGGCACCAAGGGCTCTGACTACATCTCCGAACTGTTCGGTGAGGTCGAAGTGCCGCTGCTGGCCGGCCTTCCGGGCATCGAAGAGCTGACCGTCAACGCCTCGTCCCGCTTCTTCAAGTACGACAGCGTGGCCGACTCCGATCTCGTGTGGAAGATCGGCATGGGCTGGCAGGTGATTCCGTCGCTGCGCGTGCGCGCCACCAACGGCACCTCCTACCGCGCGCCGGGCCTGTACGAGCTGTACCTGGGCGACCAGACCGGCTTCGTCGGCCAGACCGGCATTGACCCCTGCGTCAACTGGGGTGTCGACGCCACCGATCCGCGCGTGCGGGCCAACTGCGCTGCCGCCGGCATCCCGCAGGATTACGACGGTGTTGGCTCCTCGGCGACGGTCATCAGCGGCGGCGGCTTCGGTGTGCTCGATCCCGAGACCTCCAAGTCCACCAGCGTGGGCCTCGTGTTCACCCCTGAGTTCGCCAACCTGAGTGCCTCGATCGACTACTTCGAGATCCAGGTCAACGACCAGATCACCCAGCTGGGCGCTGCCGCCATCGTCGGCGGCTGCTACTTCGGCGACGTGTTCCCGAATTCCTTCTGCGATCTGTTCACCCGCAACGCGGCCAACGCGCCGGTCGGTGCTTACAACATCAGCGAAGTGCGCGACTCCTATCTGAACATCAACAAGCAGCTGGTCCGCGGCTATGACCTGAACCTGCGTTGGGATCAGGAGTTCGGCTTCGGCAGCCTGGAAGTTGAAAGCCAGTTCACCTACACCATGGAAGACGTCGAGCTGCTGTTCGACTCGGCCGAGGAAAGCGGCTTCGTCAACGAAGACCAGAACGGCCTGGTCACCCGTCCGAAGCTGGTGGGTAACCTGCGCACCGCCCTTAACCGCGGTGACTGGACGTACACCTGGACGATGGACTACGTCGACGGCACTCAGAACTTCACCGTTGCTCCGACCGGCTTGTTCCGCGGAACTCCCAACGCGGTGTTCGATCGGGATGCCGAGTCGCGTCTGTACCACGGTCTGTCCGTGCGTTACCAGGCCGACAAGTGGAGCACGGTCGTGGGCGTGACCAACGTCCTCGACAAGGAGCCGCCGACCATGTCCAACGGTGGTGGATCGACCCGCTACGGCACGATCCCGGCCTTCGCCACGCAGTACGACTGGTACGGCCGTTCGCTGTTCGCGCGTTTCGCCTACGAGTTCTGAGTGGGCTGAAGGGCAAGTCCGACGGCCGGGATCTCCCGGCCGTCGGCATTTTCGGGGCACGCAAGTCGCTTCCCAACGGCCTCAACAGACCCTTGACATCGAGCGGCGCGTGATTCGCGGTGCGTGGCGCCTTGCGCTGTCACGAACGATGCGCGGGAGCATCGGGTTGCGGGTCGGATGTGGGTGATCCACGCTTCACGACATCAGCAGTTGGGGCGCGCCGCGCGCGCGGGTACCAGACCATGTTCATCAGGAGCACGTACATGAAGCACAAGATTTCGCTTTGGCTCGCGCTGGTCGCGGGTCTTGTGGGCTCGCCGCTGGCTGCGGCGGAACCTGCACCCATCTCAATCGATGCGCTGGCGCGCATGCCCAACATCCAGTCGATCTCGATGAGCGCTGATGGCCGCCATCTGGTTGCGCTGCTCGGCAAGCCCGGGGCCGAAGAGTTCGACACCTCGTTGGCGACGTGGGATCTCAACGATCTCGACAAGGGCCCGACCGTCACCGCATCGGGCGATCGCATGCGCTTCATCGGCGCCTCGCCGTTGAAGGCGGGCAAGTTCCTGGTCGTGGGTCGCCAGGAGTGGACCGGCGATATCGCCGCTTGCGGCGGTGAAGGCAACAGCGTGGGTTCCACCAAGACCTTCGTCAACAAGGTCTACTTGACGGACGCGAGCCACGGGGAGTTCCAGGAGGGCCTCGCGCCGACCCAGCGCAAGACGGGCATGAGTGACAACACCAAGCGCTGTCTCGAGATTTTCGGCACCTCCGACCTTGTGAGCGCGCTGCCGCTGGATCCGGAGCGCGTGGTCATCGCCCAGCTCGACATGTCGACCTTCCGCGACGTCTACCTGCGCTACAACCTGCGCACCAAGGAAAGCGAAATGCTGTTCCGTGCCGGTGGCCGCTCGCAGCCGGGGCTGTTCGATCCGCGCAACGGCGATCTGCTGACCCGCGTGCAGCTGGAGGCGAAAGAGGGTGGCTACGAGCAGTGGGTGCTGATCCGCAACCCGCAGACGCTGGAGTTCGAAGTGCACGACGCACTCACCACCAAGGTGCGCGATCGCTACAGCATGAACATCGTGGGTCGTGACGAAGAAAGCGGAAAGTTCTACGTGCTCACCGACAAGTTCTCGGACCAAGTGCAGGCCCGCATGTATGACCCCGTCGCGAAGAAGTTCGACGACGAGGCGCTTGTTGCGCATCCGCAGTTTTCGATCATGAACCTGATCCTGGGCACGCGCGAAAGTGACTTCAACAAGGTCATCGGCTTCACTGTCGGTGGACTGGTGCCGGAGACCCAGTGGGTCGAGCCGCGTCTCGCCGGCATCCATGAGGGCCTGAAGAACGCCTACCCCGGCAAGATGGTGTCGATCCTTGGCTACACGGACGATCGCAGCAAGGTGCTGTTCTCGACCGAGAGCAACCGTCATCCACCGATGTATGGCCTGCTGGTCGATGGCAAGAACGTCGTCACGCTGGGAACCGAGCGCGACGGCATCGACCCCGAAAGCCTCGGCGAGCAGAAGTGGGTGACCTACGAGGCGCGCGACGGCATGAAGATCCCGGCCATCCTGGATCTGCCCGCCGGCTGGACCAAGGACAAGGGCCCAGTGCCGACAGTCATCCACCCGCACGGCGGCCCCTGGGCGCGTGACTTCGGCGGTTGGGACGTCAGTGGTTGGGTGCCCTTCCTGACCTCGCGCGGCTATGCCGTGCTGCGTCCGCAGTACCGCGGCTCCTCCGGCCTCGGCCGTCAGCTGTGGCTGGCTGGCGACGCTGAGTGGGGCCAGAAGATGCAGGACGACAAGGATGACGGCGCCGCCTGGCTTGTGAAGGAAGGCATCGCTGATCCGGAGCGTCTGGTGATCTTCGGCTACTCCTACGGCGGATTCGCCGCTGCCGCCGCGGTGGTGCGTCCGGACAGCCCTTACCAGTGCGCTATCTCCGGCGCTCCGGTGACCAACCTGGCCCGCCTTGGCAACCGCTGGAGCGAGAACCGCCTGCAGCGACTCCTGCAGGGCCGCACGGTCAAAGGCATGGATCCGATGCAGAACGTTGAAAAGGCGAACGTGCCGGTGCTGCTCTACGTGGGCGATCGCGACGTGCGCACGCCGGCTTTCCACGCCCGTGATTTCTACAACGGCGTCAAGGACCGAGTTCCGGCGACCTTCGAGCTGATTCCCGACATGCCGCACAGCCTGCCCTGGTATCCGCGCCACCAGCAGCAGACGCTGAAGCTGATCGAGGACTTCCTCGCGGGTCCCTGTACCGCCTGAAGCGCCCCCGTCACGCGAGACCCCCCCAAACGGCCGCCCGCGAGGGCGGCCGTTTGTGTTGATGCAGTCCAGACCAGGTTCAAGGGTCTTGGCGACCGCGGTCTGGCGCCATTCCTCGCACGCCGCTCCTCAATCGCGTTCCTCGGGCGCGGTGGTGGCAGAGAACCACCGCGCGCGTTGAGCCCGGCAAGCGTTGGCAGAATGCCACCGCCGGGAGCTTGAACGGCACGTTCCGCGACGAGTTTCTGAGCTATGGAGTGGCTCTGTAGCCGGGCCGAGGCGCGTGTGATCATCGAGAGCTGGCGCTGCCACCCCAACGAGGATCGCCCTAACTCGAGTCTCGGGTACCGCACCCCGAAGCAGTTCAAGGACGAACAGAAGCGGAAGAGCGAAGCATCAACCCACCGATTTCTCCGCAAACGGATCCGCGTAAAGGAAGGTACTGCGCGCCTAGCGCAATCGCTGCGCCGGGTTGTGATTCCCGTGGTCGTGCGAACTTCGCTCGATGCGCCGGACCACGTGGTTGCGGGGGAGCCACTGGTGGCCCCTCGGGACACCGAAGGTCGACAGCGCATGATGCAGTCGATCTACAACGCGCTGGCGGCAGAAGTGGAAAAGGACCCCGTGCCTTGGGAGTTCGCTTTCTGTCTGCATCGATGGATGGTGGCGGACGCTGCCCCAGGGTTTCCGCTAGAGCGCGGTCTTGATGAAGATGCCCCGATGGCACTGCTGCCACAGCACGTCACCTTGTTTGAGCGCGACCGACATCAGTACTGGGTGCACGTGGGTTCGCAGATGGCCTATCGGCTTCCCGACTGGGCCTATGGGCTTCATGGTCGGTTGCGCGAAGGCCCAAAGACTGCGCGCGCCCTGAGCCATGAATACAGCGCGATGGGCATAGACGCATCGGATCTCGGCAGGCTGCTCGAATCGCTCGTACAACGCCGTCTGCTGGCAGTTGCTGGACCCTAGACCTTGGCTGATTCTTCCATCTCTGCGAATGAAGCAACCCATTGGGTTCTTAATGGTGAGCTTTGCATTTTGCCGTTCGAGGGGGATGGCGGCGAACGTTGGCTGCTGGAACTTGACGATGTCAAGGGCAAGACCCAGCGCGTGGTGGTGACGGATCGCGTGAAGCGAGCGCTGATGCAGTTTCGTATTCCGAGCACCTTTGCTGAAGTCACCGATGCGCTCTGCCGAGAGGGCTGGGATGGAGAGGCGCTTGAGTCGCTGAAGTCGGTCCTGGAGAAGGACTGTCTGCGCAGGCATCTGTTGGTGAGGGAGAACGTTGGGGCAACCAGCGCACCACTCCAAATCGAACGCCCGGGTTACATGACGGCGTTGCTCAGACTGCTTTCGCCGCGCTCGGTCAATCCACTCGCGCGCTGCCTTTCCCCTGGGTTCTCGCGGCCCGGAATTCTGCTTGGTAGTTGCGCCGCCCTGCTGGGGTTTGCCTTGCTGCTGTCGGAGCTTCAGTCGTCGCGAACCTATGCGTCACCGACCTCGGTCGAGCTGCTGCTAGGGGTTTTGCTCGGGCTGTTCGTTCTGCTAGTGCATGAGCTCGGACACGCGGCAGCCGCCTGGCGGTGTGGAGCTCGCCACGTCAGCATCGGTGTTGGCTGGTATGTGCTGTTTCCCGTCGCCTGGGCCGAGCTGTCGGAGTGCTGGCGTCTGCCTGCCCGCCAGCGGGCGCTCATCGATATCGCGGGCGTCTTTCTGCAGGCGCAGCTTGTCCTAGCGTTCATGCTCGTTTATCTGGCGACGAGCCATGCACTCCTGTTGGCGAGCGCAGCAGCCGCCAGCGCCTCGATTCTCTGGAATCTGAACCCCCTGCTGCGGATGGACGGCTACTGGCTGTTGAGTGATCTTCTCGGGCGCAGCAATCTTCGGCGCGATGGGCGCGAGACCATGGCTGCCCTCTGGCAGCGGCTGAGATCAGCGAGCGTCGTCAAACCATCTCGGGCTCATCCGAGAGGCCTCACTCCGGGCTTGCTTCCGTTGCTTGCGGTTTATGGCCTGGCATGTGCCGGGGCGTTCGCGGTGGTGCTGGTACTCGCGGGTATCCAACTTTGGCAGGGCGTTCTACAGGAACTGCCCGCGCGTCTGGAAGCGGTTGCGGACCTCACTCTGGCCGAGATCAGTTGGGCAGATGCCATTGTTCTGGTTGGCGCACTGATGTGGAAGAGCCTGCTGCTGTTCATGCTCGCCCGCTTTCTGCTCGGTCTCGCCGTGCGCCTGTTTCGCCGCACCCGCACCCGCACCCGCACCCGCACCCGCACCCGCACCCGCACCACACGGAGAGCGGACTCACGGGTCTCGTCGCCGGTCACAGCAGGTGTGCCCCCCGAAGCCCGGTGAGCGTGTGCCTTCCCGATCGGGACGATGTCCGCAATGGCCGGTGTGCAAGGAGCATTGGAACCGGGATTCAGTGCAGGGTCCTCAGCACGAGACAGGCATTCGTTCCCCCAAACCCAAAGCTGTTCGACAGCACCGTCCGCAGCGAGGCCTCACGGCTCGCCCGCAGCAGCGGTGCATCGCCCACGCCTGGGTCGGGTGTTTCCACGTTCGCCGAGCCGGCCATGAAGCCGCCCTCCAGCATGGCGAGACAGTAGATCGCTTCGTGCACACCGGCGGCGCCCAGCGAATGCCCCGACAGTGACTTGGTCGAGGAGAACGGCGGCATGGCTTCACCAAACACTTCGCGCAGGGCGCGCAGCTCGATGAGGTCGCCGAGTGGTGTCGAGGTGCCGTGGGTGTTGATGTAGTCGATCGGCTGATCCAGCCCGGCAATCGCCTGGCGCATGCAGGCGACCGCGCCTTCGCCCGAGGGCGCGACCATGTCGGCGCCGTCCGAGGTCGCGCCATAGCCGACGATCTCGGCGAGGATGCGCGCGCCGCGTGCCTCAGCGTGCTCCAGAGCTTCCAGCACCAGCGCTCCGCCGCCACCGGCGATGACAAAGCCGTCGCGGTCGGCGTCATAGGCGCGCGAAGCGGTTTCGGGCGTGTCGTTGCGCTGGGTCGACAGCGCGCCCATGCCGTCGAACAGGCTGGCCATGCCCCAAGAGTTCTCCTCGCCGCCGCCGGCGAACATCATGTCCTGCAGGCCCCAGGCGATCTGCTGGGCAGCCGCGCCGATGCAGTGGGCCGAGGTCGCGCAGGCCGAGCTGATCGAGTAGTTGATGCCGCGCACTTTGAAGCGCGTCGCCAGGCAGGCCGACACCGTCGAGGCCATGGTGCGGGTGACCTGGTAGGGCCCGATGCGACGTACGCCCTTGCTGCGCAGCGTATCGGCGGCTTCGATCTGGTGCGCCGGCGAACCGCCACCCGAGCCCATGATCAGGCCGGTGCGCGCATGACTGACCTGCTCCGGCTTGAGGCCTGCCATCGCGATGGCATCTTCCAGCGCCACGCAGGCATAGGCGGCCGCGTCGCCCATGAAGCGGCGATCGCGGCGGTCGATGCGCGCTTCCAGATCGATGTCCGGCACCCCGGCAACCTGGCTGCGCAGGCCCGCTTCCACGAACGCCTCGCAGCGGCGGATGCCGGAGCGACCGTCGCGCAGCGCGAGGCTGACGCTGGCCAGATCGTTGCCCAGGCAGCTGACGATGCCGGCCCCGGTGATGACTACCCTGCGCGGAAACATCAGAAGCCCGAGGTGTCGGTGAACAGCCCGACGCGCAGCTCGCTGGCCGTGTAGATCTCGCGCCCGTCCACCCACATGCGGGCATCGGCCACGACCATGTTGAGCCTGCGGCGAATCACCCGCTTCACGTCGATCAGATAGCGCACGAGCTTGGCCGTCGGCAGCACCTGGCCGGAGAAGCGGACCTCGCCGACGCCGAGTGCGCGACCGCGCCCCGGCAAGCCTTGCCAGGTCAGGAAGAACCCGGCCAGCTGCCACATGGCGTCGAGCCCCAGGCAGCCCGGCATCACCGGGTCGCCGCGGAAGTGGCTGGCAAAGAACCACAGGTCCGGGCGGATATCGAGCTCCGCTTCGACTTCACCCTGGCCGTGCAGCCCGCCCTCGGCGGCGATGCGGGTGATGCGGTCGAACATCAGCATGGGCGGCAGCGGCAGGCGCGCCTGGCTGCCTTCGAACAGACGGCCTTCGCCCGAGGCAATCAGCTGGTCGCGATCGAAAGTGTCGAACATGTGTTCCGGTTCCAAAAGGCTGCCAGCCGGCAGCAGGGGCTGGAATTATCCCTGAAAACGGAACAACTGTTCACTGAGTTGCGGGCGGCGCGCCTGGGCGGGGCCTTGGCCTGCCGCCGCGTTACCAGAACAGCCGTCGCCGTCGCCAGGGCACCGACAGCGGGCGCAGCTTTCTGAAGGTCTTCCTGGGTTTTCGGCGCAGAGCGCGCGGTTCGAAGGAGTCCCTGCAGCATTTCCGTCGTAGCAGTGTCACCGACCTGCCACGGGCGGCGCGTACACAGGCGGGCTTTCCACCTGTCCCGTTCGAGGCTCCCCGTGATCCGTCGCGCCCGTCTGCACCGCGCCATCCTCTCCGCCCTTGCCCTCGCCAGTTTTGGCGCACAGGCCCAGACGCCCGCGACGCCCGACAGCGCGAACGCGGCCGAGCTCGACCGGGTCGAGGTGCGCGGCGCCATCATCTACCGCGACCGCACTGAGGCGCCGGCCACGCTCAGCTACGACCTCGAATACTTCCAGCGCTTCGAGCCCCTGACCGTCGGCGACATGCTGAAGCGCGTGCCCAGCGTGGCCTTTCTCGGCGACGTGCTGGAGTACGACGGCGTACGCCTGCGCGGCCTGGACCCGGGCTATACGCAGATCTTGATCAACGGCGAGCGCGTGCCCGGTGGCGGCCTGGACCGCAGCTTCTTCGTTGATCGCATTCCGGCCGAGCTGGTCGAGCGCATCGAAATCCTCCGCTCGGCCTCGGCCGATCGCAGCGGCGATGCGGTGGCGGGCTCGCTCAATATCGTGCTCCGCGATGGCTACTCGCTGGACGGCGGCTACCTGCGCATTGGCGCGCTGGACTACCGCGACGAGAGCGAACCGCTGGCCGGCGCCGTCTGGGGCGGTGAGGCGCTGGGCGGCCAGCTGCTGGCCGGCTTCAACGTGCAGGGCCGGCGCAGCCCCAAGGACAAGTTCAGTCAGCGCTTCGACGAGCCCGGCGGCGAGCTCGACAACACCGAAGTGCAGACCGACGTGCGCAGCGGCGAGGACTACGCCTTCAATCTCGACTATCGGGTGGCGGCGGGCGAGGGTGAGCTGGGCCTGCGCGCCTTCTACGTGCGCACGGATCGTCTGCAGGACGAGGATTCGCTGGAGTACGCCGCCGGCATCGCCACGCAGGCCAACCTGCAGACGGTGAACGACAACGACCTCGATATCCGCACCGACAACTGGTCGCTGGGCCTCGACTACACCCTGCCGATGGCCGGCGGCGAGACGCGCGTCCGGCTGGGCCACGCCGGCTTCGACGACGACCAGTCGGAGTTCGAGTACGAGACCGAATACCTGCGCGATGCGCTGCCCTTTCCGGACGCAGATCGGTTTACCGGCGACCTGATCGAGTTCGATCTGGAGGATCGCGAGACCACCGCCGAGCTGCGCCACACGCGCGACCTGCACAACGCCCGCCTGCGCTTCGGCCTCGACTACACCGCGAAGCGCCGTGACACCTCGCTGCTGGAAGTGCGCAATCGCTTCACCATCGCCAACGGCGCGACGCCTTCGATCCCCGGCACCTTCGGACCACTGCAGCCGGTCGATGGCGGGGTCAACGAGATCCGCGAGGACCGCATCGAGCCTTTCGTCCGCATGGACGGCCAGGCCGGCCAGGTCGAGTGGGAAACCGGCCTGCGCTACGCGCAGACAGAAGTGGAGCTGCAGGACTTCACGGTCGACGCGCAGGATCAGCGCCAGGACAGTGACTACGGCCTGCTGCTGCCCTCGGCGCACCTGCGCTTCAACCTGGACGAGCGCCAGCGCATCACCGCGTCGCTGGCGCGCACCCTGCGGCGCCCGGACTTCAATCAGATCTCGCCGGCCCTGCTGACCGCCGAGCTGGGTGACAACGACTTCCTGGGCAATCCGGACCTGGAGCCCGAGCGCGCCTGGGGCTTGGACCTCGGCTGGGAGTACCGGCTCGGTCGCAGCGGCGTGGTCGGCGTCAACGCCTTCTACCGCGACATCAGCGATCTGATCGAGCTGGCCAACACCGGGGTCGAGGGCGACGAAGGCCCGGGCACCTTCGTTCTGCAGCCGCGCAACACCGGTGACGGCGAGGTCTGGGGGCTGGAGTTCGATCTGTCGACGCCGCTCACCGCCTTCGGCATGGACAACACCGGCGTGTTCTTCAACTACTCGTGGCTGGACAGCGAAATCGAGGACGACTTTGGTACGCGCACCTTCAACAGCCAGTCCGACTTCGTCTTCAACGTCGGCTTCATCCAGGAGCTGCAGGGCGTTGGCGCCTCGTTCGGCCTGACCTACCGTGAGCAGGGCGATGCCTTCAGCCGGATCGTGGGTGAGGAAGTGCTGACCCGCTACGACGGCGATCTTGAGGCCTTCATCGAGAAGCGCTTCGGCGAAGCCTGGGTGCTGCGCCTGTCCGGCTCCAACCTGCTCAACGCCAGCAAGGATGAGGTGTTCGACAAGTTCACCACGATTGCCGACCAGATCGCCCGCGACTACGACGAGTACGAGCTGGAAAGCGAGACCGGCGGACGCGTCTACCAGCTGGTGCTGCGCTACCAGTTCTGATCGTCTCCCACGCGTACTGCACGCAAAGGCCTCGGGCATCGCTGCCCGGGGCCTTTGCCGTTCAACGGCCGCGCTTGTGACGCGGCGTCATATATCGCTGTATCCGGATGAAAGGATTGACAGTCATTCCGATCGTGGGCAGACTGCCGCCCAGCCATCAAGACCGGCAGAGGGACAGGCCCTTTGAAGCCGGGGCAACCTGCACGCGCAGCACGCGCTCAGCAGGTGCCAAATCCTGCGGCAGGCGCGTGTCTTCATCGACGCGCGCAGCCGGAAGATGGGCATGCCGTGCAGGGGTGGATCCCCGCCGCCATGAATCGCTTCCGACTCTGCCTCCGGTCTCGATGGATCACCGTCCACCCCGGAGCGCGCCATGTCACTTGCCTCTGCCGAAGCCTGCGCCCCCGCGCACAGCGAGCCCGACTGTTGCGGGCTTGAACTGAAATCGCGTCTGCCCGCGGGTGGGCAGGACAGCTTCGAGTTTGAGCTGGAGATGCGCCACGCCGGCCTGCGCCGGGTGCGCCTGCGCGTCGAATGGACGGGCGATCCGCGCCTGCCGGCGGTGTGGGTAGCGGGCGGCATCAGCGCCCATCGGCACGTTTGCGCCAACCAGATCGATGCCCAGCCGGGCTGGTGGCAGGAGTTGGTCGATGCACATCCCGCGCTGGACCCACAGCGCTACTGCCTGATCGCCTGCGACTGGCTCGGTGCCGAGGGCGACATCGACGCGCCGATCAGCAGCGAGGATCAGGCCGACGCCATCGCGCGCGCCCTGGATGTGCTCGGAATCCGCCGTCTGCGCGCCTTCGTCGGCGCCTCCTATGGCGGCATGGTGGGGCAGGCCTTGGCTGTGCGCCACCCGCGCCGGCTGGAGCGGCTGGTGTGTCTGTCGGCCGGGCCGCGCCCGCATCCCTTCGCTTCCGCCTTCCGCGCCTTGCAGCGGCAAGTGGTGGCCCTGGGGCAGCTGCAGTGCGCCGACCAGCTTGGCCTGTCGCTGGCGCGGCAGTTCGCCATGCTGAGCTACCGCAGCCCCGCCGAGTTCGCGCAGCGTTTCGACGCGCCGACCGAGCTCAGCAACGGTCGCGCGCGCAGCCCATCCGAGGCCTACCTCGCCAGCTGCGGCAGCCGCTATGCCGAGCGCTGGAGCGCGACGGCCTTTCTGCGGCTGTCCGAGTCGATCGATCTGCACGCGATCCAGCCCGCGCAGATCCGCGTGCCCACGCATCTGCTGGCCGTCAGCGGCGACTGGCTGGCGCCGCCGGAGGACCTGCGGGCCTTCGCCGCGGCCATCGCCGCGCCCGCCCAGTTCGAGAGCATCGACTCGCTGTACGGCCACGATGCCTTTCTCAAGGAAACCGACCGCGTGGGCGCGCTGATCGCGCGTGCCCTCAACGCTCCGACCGCCAACGAGGTGCACTGATGAGCCGCCACGCCCCTGCCACCGTCGCCGCGCGCGCCGGCATCGACCGTGACTCCGCCTACGGCGCGGTGGTGCCGCCGCTGGTGCTCTCGACCAACTTCAGCTTCGCCGGCTTCAACGAGAAGCGCACTTACGACTACACGCGCTGCGGCAATCCGACTCGCGACCTGCTGGGTGAGGCCCTCGCCGAACTCGAAGGCGGCGCCGGCGGCGTGGTGACATCCAGCGGCATGGCCGCGATCACGCTGGCGCTTGCTCTGCTCGATCCGGGCGATCGGCTGGTGGTGCCGCACGACTGTTACGGCGGCAGCTGGCGGCTGTTCAATGCGCTGGCGAAGAAGGGCCACTTCGAGCTGGTGGTCGCCGACCTGACCTGCCCGCGCCAGCTGGCCGACGCGCTGTCAACGCCGCCGAAGCTGGTGTGGATCGAAACGCCCAGCAACCCGCTGCTGCGGATTACCGACCTGCGCTTCGTCATCGAGGCCGCGCATCGTGCCGGCGCGCTCGCCCTCGTCGACAACACCTTCCTCTCGCCGGCGATCCAGCGGCCGATCGAGTTCGGTGCGGACCTGGTGCTGCATTCGACCACCAAGTACATCAACGGCCACAGCGACGTGGTCGGTGGCGCGATCATCGCCGCCACGCCTGAGCTGCATCAGCAGCTGACCTGGTGGGCGAATTGCCTGGGTCTGACCGGCAGCCCCTTCGACAGCTTTCTCACCTTGCGTGGCCTGCGCACGCTGGAGCCGCGTCTGCGCTGCCATGTCGAGAACGCACAAGCACTGGCCGAGCTGCTGAGCGAGCACCCTGCCGTCAAGGCGGTGCACTACCCGGGCCTGACGAGCCACCCAGGCCATGCGCTGGCACTGCGTCAGCAGAAGAACGGCGGCGCCATGATTTCGTTCGAGCTGGACGGCGGTGAGGCGGCCGTGCGCGCCTTTGTTGAGGGCCTGCAGTGCTTCACCCTGGCCGAATCGCTGGGCGGCGTGGAAAGCCTGATCGCGCACCCGGCGACGATGACGCATGCGGCCATGAGCGCCGAAGCCCGCGCGGTCGCCGGCATCAGCGACGGTCTGCTGCGTCTGTCGGTGGGCATTGAGGCGAGCGCTGACCTGGTCGCCGACATCGCAGCGGCCTTGAGGCGGGCCGAGCGCGCGCAGGCGGCCTAGAGCAGCGCGTGAAACTTCAGCACGCAAGGGGTCGGTAGCTCCAGCTCCTTTCGACGCGCGTGGCTCTGGATCACTCTGCTGCTGACTCATCCCGCTGCGGCGAGGTGGACGCCAGAGGCCGCGGAAAGCCGATACCCGCATGGGATCGACGCGCTGTGCCGCCTCGTCGGATTGGCAGCCCCAGAACAGAACGCCCGCCTTTCGGCGGGCGCTCTGCGTACTGCGCCTGACTTCGATGTCAGCGGTCGCGGCGTCCGAAGGCCAGCCCACCCACGGCCAGCAGACTGAGCACCAGCGCCAGCAGGCCCACGGCATTGAGGCTCGGCACCACGGCAGGCCGCGGCGCACCGACTGGCGCGCCCGCGAGGTTGACCGCAGCCGCGTTGTTGGCCGGAACCGGGTCCGCCGTAGCCGACGCCACGCTGGAGCTGATGCTGATTGCTCCGCCCGCGGCGATGCGGGTGTTGAGCGTGCAGCTGGCGCTGGCGCCATTGGCCAAGGCACCGACGGACCAAGTGATGGTCTGGCCGGCCGCGCTTGCGCCGCAGCTGCTGCTGACGAAGGCCAACTGCGCCGGCAGTGCGGTCGAGGTGGTCACCCCGCTCGCCGGGCCGGGGCCGGCGTTGGCGACCGTCAGTCCCACAGTCAGCGGGTTGCCAACGATCTGGCTGGGGGGTGGAGTCACGGTGTGGGTGATGGAAATGTCCGCATTCTGCGGGGCCACACAGACCGGCGGGCCCAGCAGGCTGGCATCGTCGATGCTGAAGTTGCTGATTGCAGCCGCCGTACCGCTGGTGGACTCGAATCGGATCACGCGCGTGCTTCCCGCCAGCGCGCTGATGTCCACATTGGCGAGTGCATACGCCGCTGCACCGCACTCGGCCGAAGTCGCATCGCGGCGCCACAGTTCGGTTCCACCCACCGTGAGCCGGATTAAGTCGTTGGCGCCGGCAGCGGCGGCGCACAGGCCAAGACGATAGCCAAAGCTGAGGCTCGTCGCCCCTGTCGGGATGGCTACCGACTGTTCGGCCACGCCCACTTCCAAGGCTGCGGCACCGCCGAACCACATCCACTGAGCGCCGGTACGCGGGCCCGCCGACCCGCCGCCGTTGCCGCAGCCGGCGTCATCACAGAGCGGACTGCCGAAGTTGGTCGAGCTTTGCGTCCACGCAGGGGCGCTGGGCGCCTCGAAGCTGCCGTCGACAATCAAGTTGCTACCGCCGTTGCTGTGGGTAGCGGTGTTGTTGGCGGGAATCGGGTCCGGCTGAGCGCCGCTGATGGTGGCTGTGCTGACCACCGAGCTGCAGGTAAGCGACGTGCGCGAGACCGTCAAGGTGCAGCTCGCGCTGCCGCCATTGGCAAGCGCGCCGATCGGCCAAGTGACGGTTTGCCCGGAGGCCGTCGCGCCGCAGGTGCTGGCGCCAAAGCTCACGCCGGCCGGCAGGGTGTCAGTCACCGTCACGCCTGTTGCGTTGTCGGGGCCGGCATTGCTGGCAGCGAGAACATAGCGATAGCTGCCACCGTTGACCACGCCGTCAGGCGCTGTCTTGGTCAGGCCGAGGTCGGCGGAGGGGCCGCCGATTGCCAGGCTGATGGGGCCCGGGCCAGTGATCTCGTTGCTGAAGCCGCCAACTTCGCCGTTATTGAACGTGGTCGTCACCAACACATAGGGCGTGCCGGCGCTGAGGGTCTGCGTGATCCGCGACAGCGGGGCAATTCCCGCTGCGTCGTCGTTGAACGCGATGCAGTTGGTCAGCGGTGCCGCGGCACTGAAGCTGCCCTGGTAGAGCGCGATCACCGAGTCGATCGCGGGCGTCGTATTCAGTACGGTCAGGGTGTAGCTGCCCGCCGTGTCCACCGTGAAGGATTGCGTGTGGAAGGACACCGCAGTTCCAACGCTGGACACGCCCGAGCATCCCGCAGGGCGGTTGAAGGTCCGGCTGGCGGGCAGGGTGCCGGGATCACGCACCGTCGCCACACGCGTGGCGGTCATGTCCACTCGCGGTGCGCTGAGCGGCTTTTCGGCGCCGGGTGCGCCTTGTGAGGGTATGCGACGGGCACCGTCCGCGTGCGCACTCGTGGCGAACAGTACTGCAGCTGCCGCTGCCGGAATCCAGAACTTGAGCATTGCGATGACCACTCCCGGGTTGAGGTGCGCGGAAACGGGCGAAAACGATCAACCCGTCGTCCGCGCGGCGACAAGTCGCTCCAAGCCTGCGGTCATCGACAAGTTGCGCCCACGGCCCAGCATGCGAACCCCTTGCATGCGCCGGTTGTTGATGTCCCCCGTCTGCGCGGCGTGCTCACATGCAGACTTCAGCGGAGACTAGGGATGTGATGTGGCACACGCAAGCGACCAGAGCGCCGTCGCGGCCTCGCGAGCGTGCGCGGAATCGACGAAGACCCTTGCGGGGTAAGGCGTTGCCCTGGATTCGCGAAGCGCCAGGACAAAGATGTGAAGAAACGTCAGTGCGTCGCGGGCGTGCGAAGGGGCGTGTTCGGGCGGACAGATCGGGGCCAGGGCCGACGTTGCCGGCCGTTCGGGCCGGACTTCGCCATGACCGAATCGCTGGGCGGCGTGGAAAGTCCGATCGCGCACCCGGCGACGATGACGCATGCGGCGATGAGCGCCGCAGCCGGCGCGGTCGTCGGCATCGGCTAGGACTCGACGCGCGCTGCACCGAACAAATCCGAGACGGCGGGTTTTGCCCGACAACCACTCGACGCGCGCTGCGCCCAAACAATCCCATAGGGTGGGTCTTGACCCACCAAGACTCGACGCTCGCCTCGATCACCGCATCCTGTTGGGTGGGCTGCGGTCTGCGTGAAAGCTCGACATGCGCCTCGCCCGTTCAGAAGCCGGAGTGCAGCGACCTGGGGCGAGTGTCCAGCTCCGGTGGGTCAAGACCCACACTAAAAGAGATCCACGCCGCCGGCGCCCATATCGGTCTGTGACACCGGCTTGTGCGGCATGGGCTGCCAGTTGTCGCGCAGTTCGCGCAGGCGGCGGTGCAGATCGTTCAACGCTTCGAGCTTGCGGTGGCTGCTGGCGCCGGCACTCGACGAGAGCAGCTGCTGCAGGCCCGTCGCATCGCGGTTGATGGCTTCGAGTCGCTCCAGGTGGCGCTCGGCCGCGCCCAAGGCCTGGGTGACGATGTCCTCGAACTGCAATGAGCGCACCGCCTCGGCCACCGACTGGTCGATCACCCGCGCGCTGCTGGCGACCTCGTTGATCCCGGCGGCCAAGCTGTCGTTGATGGCCTCGACCTGCGAGAACAGCTTGGAGGCCTCGTGGCGCGCCTGCTGGCTGCGGCTCTGGTCGCGAGTTGCCATGTTTGACACGGTTTCGCGCACCTTGTGCACGGAGTCCTTCGAGCTGTTGGCCAGCTTGCGGATCTGCTCATTGAAGCTGGTCGAGCGCTCGGACAGGCTGCGAACCTCATCGGCGACCACCGCGAAACCACGGCCTGCCTCGCCGGCGCGGGCGGCTTCGATGGCCGCGTTCAAGGCCAGCAGGTTGGTCTGGTCAGCGATCGACTTGACGTCTTCCAGCAGGGCGAAGATGCCTTCGAGGTGCTGGGTCATGGCATCGATGTGGTTCACTGTCGTCGAACTCTGCTCGCTGACCTGCTCCAGTGCCGAGGTCAGTTCGCCCATGTGCCGGCTCGCCTCCTGGGCAAAGCGGCGTACGTCGATCGAGTTGCTCTCGCCGCTGCGGTCGACAATCTTCGCCAGCGTCTGCGTCTGGTGGCGAGCGGTTTTGTTCATCGTCTGAAAGCTGTCGGCCAGCTTGCCGATCGATTGCGCCAGCAGCGCGCGGGTGCGCTGGATCTCCTGCTGGCTGCCGCCCACTTCGCGGCTCACGAACTCGCGCAGCTCGCCGAGCAGCTGCTCCTGTTCCTTCAGCAGCCGGGTTTCGTCCGGCGTCAGCGCGAAGGCGTTGCGGGAGAACCACCACCCAAAGGCGGCCCAGGCGAGAAACATCGTGGTCAGCAGAGCGAGCTCAAGCGCCAGTGGCCACTCGACGAACTGCGCCACCACGTGCGCAAGCGTGAGCAGCAGGGCAGGAGCGATTCGGATCAGGATGCCGGTTTGCATTGCGGTGTTCCCTCGGACTCGTGCTTCTATCGGCCAATCGCGCGGTGGACTTGAGCGCTTCTGGATCGCGGCGCAGCGGACGCCTGACTACCGGGCTTCTGCAATGCCCGTTCCACGAGCACTGCGCTCAGCCTGCAGTGCGCGGCGCGCGGCGCGATTCGTCGGCTGCGAGTTCCAGCAGACGGCCGGCGATGCGGTTCAAGGGAAGGATCTCGTCCACGCCGCCCATCTTCACCGCCGCCCCGGGCATGCCCCAGACCACCGAGGTCGCTTCGTCCTGCGCGAGCGTGGGGATGCCCACCTGGTGCATCTCCAGCATGCCGGCAGCACCGTCGTTGCCCATGCCCGTGAGGATTGCCGCCACCGCATTGCGGCCGGCAGCCTGGGCCACCGATCGGAACAACACGTCGACACTGGGCTTGTGGCGGCTGACCGGGGCGTCGTCGCCAATGCGGCACAGCCAGCGCGCGCCGCTGCGCTCGATGCGCAGGTGGTAGCCGCCGGGCGCGATATAGGCATAGCCGGGCACGACCTGCTGGCCGTCCTCGGCTTCGCACACTGCCATCGGCGAGCAGCGGTTCATCCGCTGCGCGAACGCCCGGCTGAACTCGGCGGGGATGTGCTGGGTGATGACGATGCCAGGAGCATCCGGCGGCATCATCTCCAGCACCACGCGGATGGCTTCTGTGCCGCCGGCTGAAGCGCCGATTGCGATCAGCCGGTCGGTGGTGCGGAAGCCGGCGGCGCCGCGCGGTTTGGGGCGCTGGTCGCCGCGCGCCGGCGCGCTGCGCGCCTGCACCTTGGCGCGGGCGGCAAACTTGACCTTCGCAGCCAGCTCGCCCGCGTACTCCGTCAAACCCTTGACGACTTCGAGTTTCGGTTTCGTCACGAAGTCGACGGCACCGAGGCTCAATGCGTCCAGTGTGACTTCGGCGCCCGCCTCGGTCAGCGAGGACACCATCACCACCGGCATGGGCCGCAGCCGCATCAGGTTTTCGAGGAAGGTCAGCCCGTCCATGCGCGGCATCTCGACGTCGAGCGTGAGCACGTCGGGATTGAGCTGCTTGATCATGTCGCGCGCAACGAAGGGATCCTGCGCGGTACCCACGACTTCGATGTCCGGGTCTTCGCCCAACACCTGGGTCAGTACCTGGCGCACCAGGGCCGAGTCGTCGACGATCAGTACGCGGATAGCCATATCAGTCGAATAGCTCCACGCCACCCGCACTCGGCTGCTGTTTGAGCTGGTTGCGGTAGGCGATTTCTTCAGAGGCGATGGCGGTGTCGTGCGCATGCGGCAGGCGACGCACCAGAACCTTGCCGGTGGCGGGGATGTACCAGACCTTGCGTGGATGGATGCTGCCCAGATCCTGGGCCACCACCGGAATGCGTTCGGCCTTCAGATACGCGATGACGAACTCGGCGTTGCGGGTGCCGACCGGGTTGGTCGTGAAACTCTTCAGCACGTTGCCACCGCCGAAGACCTTGGCTTCCAGACGCTCGCGTCGCGCGCCAGCCTTCAGCAGCTCGTTGATCAGGAGTTCCATGGCATAGCTGCCATAGCGCGCCGAGGTGTCGTCGACATCGCCTCCATCGGGCAGCATGAAATGGTTCATGCCGCCGATGCGCAGCACCGGATCGCGCATGCAGGCGGCCACGCAGCTGCCGAGCACGGTCGAAAGCGCGATATCGCGGTCGGTGACGACGTAGTCCGCCGGCATCAGCTTCAGTGCGTCCATCTGCAGCTGGACGTCGTAGTAGGGCATCGGGCCCTTCAGGCTGCGCGCAGGCGTGCTCATCCTCCGCTCCCGCTGGCAACCGGCACGTACACGGTTCGACCAAGATTCTTGAACAGGTCTGCGGCGTGGAAGAAGCTCTCGCTGTGGCCGGCATACAGGAAGCCATCCGCTTCGAGCAGAGGCTTCATCCGCGCCAGGATCGCGCGCTGCGTGGGCTTGTCGAAATAGATCATCACGTTGCGGCAGAAGATCGCAGCAAACGGGCCGTTGACCGGGTAGCGCGCATCCAGCAGGTTCAGTGGCGAGAAGCTCAGCAGCCGCTGCAGCGCGGGATTGACGCGCACCTTGCCGGCGTTGGCGCCGGTGCCGCGCTGGAAGAAAGCTTTCTTGCGTGCCTCAGGCATGCGCTCCAACCGCTCCAGCGGATACACCCCGCGCTCGGCGGTCAGCAGCACCTGGGTATCGATGTCGGTGGCGACAATCTCGACCGGCGGCGACAGCGTGCCGAAGGCCTCGCAGGCGGTGATTGCAATCGAATAGGGCTCTTCGCCGGTGGAGGCGGCCGAGCACCAGATCCGCACCTTGCCGTTCACACGCTTCATCTTCGGCAGCTGCTCGCGCAAATGCTCGAAATGGTGATCCTCGCGGAAGAAGCTGGTGAGGTTGGTGGTGAGCGCGTTGACGAAGTTCTGCCACTCGTCCTCGCCTTCGCGCTCAAGCCAGTCGAGGTAGTCGACGAAGTTGTCCATGCCGAGCGCGCGCAAGCGGCGCGACAGGCGGCTGTAGACCATGTCGCGCTTGCTGTCGGCCAGCGCGATGCCGGCGCGCGCGTGGATCAGGGCGCAGACGCGGCGGAAGTCGCGATCGGCGAACTCGAATTCGCGCTGGCCCTGGGGGGTTTCGCTGCTCATCGGCCCTCGTCTGATGCTGATTCCGCGGCGAGATGCCGCGGGGCGAACCGGCTGCAGCAAGCCCCGTGCCGCGCTGCCCCGCCGGGATTACGCCAGCGGCGCGGCGTGAATCTCCGCAAAGCAGAACGGGCGCGTCGGCGCCCGTTCTGCTTTGCGGCTTGCCCTTTGGGGGGGCTCAGAACTCCGTCCACTCCATGTCGTCGCTGGCCGATGGCGAGGCAGGTGCGTTGCGCATCGGCACGATCCTGGGCGCGGGGCGTGCTGATTGCGCGCTGCGGGAGGTCGCGGTCGCGGGCTTGCCTGGCTTGGCTGAAGCCGCCTTGGCGACGATCGGGCGCGTCGCCGGCTTGGCGGATTCGGCCGCGTTCTCCGTTGCAGAGTCGCTGCCCCCGGGCTTGCTCATCGGCGGCGCGTAGCGCGTCGCGGGCCGCGATGCGCCCAGTGCCGCCGGCTTGGCCGCTGACTGCGCGCTCAGGCGGAAGCGCGAGACCGCGCCAGACAGCGCCGAGGCCTGGTCTTCCAGGGCGCGCGCCGAGGCCGAGGCCTCTTCCACCAGTGCGGCGTTCTGCTGGGTCACCTCGTCCATCTGGGTGATGGTGGCATTGACCTGCTCGATGCCACTCGACTGCTCGGCCGAGGCGGCGCTGATCTCGCCCATGATGTCGGTGACGCGCTTCACCGAGGTCACGATCTCGGCCATGGTCTTGCCGGCCGAATCGACCAGGGCGCTGCCGGTGGCGATCTTGTCCACGGTGTCGCCGATCAGGGTCTTGATCTCCTTCGCCGCGCCTGCCGAACGCTGGGCCAGCGAGCGCACCTCGGAGGCCACCACCGCGAAGCCGCGGCCCTGCTCGCCGGCGCGCGCGGCTTCGACCGCCGCGTTCAGCGCCAGGATGTTGGTCTGGAAGGCAATGCCGTCGATCACGCTGATGATGTCGACGATCTTGCGCGAGGCAGCATCGATATCGCCCATGGTGGTGACCACCTCGCCGACCACGCTGCCGCCGCGTTCCGCGACTTCGCCGGCGCCGATCGCCAGCTGGTTGGCCGATCTGGCGTTCTCGGCGTTCTGCCGCACGGTCGAGGTCAGCTCTTCCATGCTGCTGGCGGTCTCCTCCAGCGAGGCTGCCTGCTGTTCGGTGCGACCGGACAGATCGCTGTTGCCCGCAGAGATCTCGCGCGCGGCGGTGTTGATGCTGTCGGTGGCTTCCTTGACCTGGCCGATGAGATCGCCCAGCGATTTCACCGTGGTATTGGCCGCCTGCTTCAGCGCGTCGAACTGGCCGCGATACTCGGCCGTGATGCTCTCGGTCAGGTCGCCCTTGGCCAGTGCGTCGAGCACGCGGCCGACGTCGCGCAGGCCCGAGTCGCTGACGGCCATCAGGCTGTTCAGGCCTTCGATCATGCGGCGGAATTCGTGCTGGAACTGGCTGGCATCGCCGCGCGCGCTGAAGTCGCCGGCGTTGGCAGCCGACACCAGGCGCTGGATCTCGGCGCTGATCGCGCCCAGGTTGCTCTTGGTGGTGCGCATGGCGTCGGTGATGCGCCGCTTCTCGCCGGGCAGCTCGGGCATGTCGGCCGACAGATCGCCGATGCCGTAGCGGCCGGTCAGTTCGATGGCCTGGGCATTGACCTGGATGTGGCCATCCACCAGCTCGTTGGTGCCTTCGGCGAGCTTGCGGTACTCGCCCTCGAACACGCCGGCGTCGATGCGGTGGCTGATCAGGCCGGCCGCGTGCTGATCCGCCATTTCCGTCTGCGCGGACGCGAAGCGGCGCACGACGGTACTGACCGATTCCAGCGCATTGGCAATCTGGCGCATCTCGTCGTTCGAGCGAACGTTGACGCGCTCCCGGAAAATGCCGTTGGCCAGGTCATTCGCCGAGGCCGCAATTTCGCGCACCGCGCGCCCGACGCTCTGGGTGAAGCCGAGGAACAGGTAGCCCGCCAGCAGGAGGGCGATCAGGATCGCGCTGATCACCAGCAGCCGTTCTCGCGTCAGGGCGTCGAGGCGCGAGTCGATCCGAGCCTTCAGCAGCGGCTCCACGATCTCGAGCATGGCGTAGACGGAGGCGTCGGCCGCCTGGCCCAGGCTGAGCAGTTGGCCCGTTTCCATTTTGATTTCTTCGGCATCGAGCAGGCCCTCCTTCATGCCCTTGCTCAAGGCCTCAAACGCCGTGGTGACGCCTTCCAGGCTGGTGGCGACCTGGCTGTAGTCGCTGCCGAGATTGCTCACTGCAACGGCGAGCGTGTCCAGCGCCGACTTGATCTCGCGGTCCGAGCTGGTGAGGTCGATGCGGTCTTCCACCCACACCGCGCCGCCGTCGATCACCAGATTGCCCAAGGCGCGGATGCGCAGCGAGCGGTCCAACAGGGCCGGGCCGTGTTCCGCGACGATCTCCCCCATCAGCAGCGTGGCCTCGTCGCTGTCGATGAACAGGTCGCTGGCGACGTAGAGCGCACCGAAGGTCGCGCGCACCTTCTCGATCAAGGCCATGTCGCGCTGGACGATGGTGTTGATGTCGTCGGATTCCTGGGTGGCCTCTGCGGCAGCCTCCTGCATCGCCTTGAGCGCGGCGGTGAGGCGGGGCTCTTCGGGCAGCACCGCCGAGTCGCGCACCAGTGCCTCCACCTCGTCGGCCATCACCTGCCGCAGTCGATTCGCCTCGGCCAACGCCTGCGAGTCGCCCGCCAGACCCTTGCGCGCCGAGGCCGCATGCGCCGAGACATTGCGGATCAGGCTGATCGCCTGAGGGAACAGCGCCTCGCCGCTCTGCACCTGCTGCAGGTGGCTCACCTCTTTGTTGATGCCTCGCACCAGGAGAATCGCCAGCACGATCGCCACGGCGACAAAGACCGCGGCGATCAGCATCAGCTTCGAGTTCAGGCGCAGCCGGTCCATGAAGCGGGCCGAGGGCGCAGTGGCGGCTTGCAGCAGTTCAAGTGGCGTCATGGGCGTAGCTCGGTCAGGCGTAGAGCCCCGGATGGGGCGGGCATGCGTCGGCCCGCCGTGCTGCAAGCGATGTGCCGATGGCAGCGACGGCCGGCCGGCAGCCGCAGACCCGGGGCGCGCCGGCAATCCGTCGGTGATCCGCCGGTATAGGCATTGCACTCACGACGGTGTTCGCAGTTTCTGCGAGCGCGCGCGCTGGCGCGCCCCTCACCCGTGTTGCTTTTGGAGACGCCTATGCGCCCCTCTGGTTTTTCGCCACTGGCACGCACGCTGTTGCTTGCTCTGCCCTTGGCTGCCTCCGCGTTGATCGCCATGCCTGTGCTGGCCGTCGCAGGCCCCGCTACGCCGCTGAAGACCGACCCGCCGAACTACCCACCCGAAGCCGCGCGCCGAGGCACCGAGGGCTTCGTTGAGGTCGAGATCGTGATCGGTGCCGACGGCAAGGTCAGTTCGGTCAACGTGCTGAAGGCACAGCCTGCACGCGTTTTCGAGCGCGAGGCGCTGGCGGCCGTGCGTCGCTGGACCTTCAATCCGGCCACCGAGGGCGGCGCTCCGGTCGAATCCCGAGTGCGGCGCAAGATCGAATTCAAGCTTTGAGGTCGCGAGCCGAGGCTCGCGATCGAACGACTTCTCGGCGCCATCCGGCGCCGAGCAGTCGCGTTTGCAGATCGTGCGACGCGCGAACCGGCAGCGGCCGGAGCTACACGCCCCCAGGCTCAGCGAGAGACCGGGTGAAGGGTCGGAGCAGGGCGGCTCCGGCGCGGCGACCCGCAGGCGCGATCAGAGCGGCAGGCCTTGGTCGGCCTTGACGGTCTTCAGCACGAAGCTGGTATTGACGTCGGCCACGGCGGACGAGGCCAGCAGCGTGTCGAGCAGGAAGCGCGAGAAGTGCGCGAGGTCGGTGACCACCACCTGGATCATGTAATCCGTGTCGCCCGACAGCGCATAGCAGGCGACAACTTCCGGCCAGTGCTTCACGTCCTCGCCGAATCGGCGCACGGCGTCGGCGTCATGGTGGCGCAGCTGCAGGCGCACGAAGGCCGACAGACCCAGGCCAAGGGCGGGAGCCGACAGTACGGCGCGGTAGCCGGCGATGACCCCGGCGGACTCCAGCCGCTGCACGCGGCGCAGGCAGGCCGAGGCCGAGAGGTTGATGCGCTCGGCGAGATCGGTGTTCGCAATGCGGCCTTCGGCCTGCAGGATGGCCAGCAGGCGGAGGTCCGTGCGGTCTAGCTGGGTGTCTTCCATTTCTTGCGCTGCCGGCTCGATCGAAGACCGAAGATTGCGTCAACGTCGCCCCATTCAGCAAGCACGCACGCGAATTGCGCGAGCTCGCCGATAGAGTAAGGCCCCACCAGAGCGTGCCGCGCGAGCACGTCCGCCGTCCGGGAGGCCGTCATGAACACACCGCAGCGCGTCGAGCACGCGATGACTGACAAGGGCTATGTGCCGCTCTACGCCACCGGCGTGGTCGAGCAGCCCTGGGACACCTACAGCGCCACCGACCACGCGGTCTGGGGCCAGCTCTACCGCCGGCAGCGCGAGCTGCTGCCCGGGCTGGCCTGCAGCGCCTTTCTGAAGGCCCAGGATGCGATGGGCATGGGCGAGGCGCAGATTCCGCGCTTCGACGACCTGAACCAGATCCTCGGGCGCACCACCGGCTGGCAGCTCATCGGCGTTGAAGGCCTGCTGCCTGAGCTGGACTTCTTCGATCACCTGGCCAATCGGCGCTTCCCGGTGACCTGGTGGATCCGTCGGCCCGACCAGATCGACTACATCGCCGAACCGGACCTGTTCCACGACCTGTTCGGGCACGTGCCGCTGCTGATGAACCCGGTGTTCGCCGACTACATGCAGGCCTACGGGCGCGGCGGTGTGCGCGCCCACGGCATCGGCCCCGAGGCCCTGGTGAACCTGACCCGCCTGTACTGGTACACGGTCGAGTTCGGTCTGATCCGCGAAGCCGAGGGTCTGCGCATCTACGGCGCTGGCATCGTCAGCTCGGCGGGGGAGTCCAAGTATTCGATCCAGAGCGATGCGCCCAACCGCATCGGTTTCGACATCAAGCGCGTGATGCGCACGCGCTACCGGATCGACACCTATCAGAAGACGTACTTCGTCATTGACGACTTCGAACAGCTGTTCGAGGCCACCCGCCCCGATTTCGCGCCGATCTACGCGGGGCTGAAGCTGTTGGAGAGCTTTCCGGCCGGCAGCGTACAGCCTGACGATCGGGTGATCACCCGAGGTACCGGCGAAGGCTGGCTGAGCGACGGCGACGTCTGAGCATCGCCGCCGGGCCCGCGGTGCGCGGGCCCGGCGACCCCGCTTACTTGAAGTTCTCTGCGACCGCCTTGGGAGCCGCGACCTCGTAGCTCGCGCAGTTGCCCGTGCTGCCATCAGGCTTGGCGCAGCTGGCGTTCAACATGCCCCAGACGAAGTCGCTCTGCAGCGAGATCAGCTGCGGCGTGCCGTAGCTGTAGAACCAGGCCAGATCTGGCGCACCGAACACCGTCTGCCCGTAGCCGATATCGCTGAGCCGTGGCTGCGCGCCTACGCCCTGCAGGCCCGGGTTGCCGGTCGCGTCCGGGCCGGCCTGCGAGTGGCAGGTCATACACGACGCGCTGCTGACGAAGCCGCCCTCGGTGATCGAGGCGCCGAGATTGATCTCCATGCCCTCGGCGGTGACGAAGTCGATCTGCGTGCCCTTCAGGCGATAGCTGTTCCAGGCCGGGTCGTCCTGCGTCGGGTCATTACCGGTGCCCAGCTGGCGGCCTTGGCCGACGCCCATCGCCTTCATCAGCGTGGTGAGCAGTACAGTGGGCTCCTCGCCGGTTTTGGCGGGCGGGTAGGGCTTGCCTAGATCGAAGATGACCTCGGCGCTAGTCCCGCCGGGCGTGGTGGATTCGAAGGCGGCTGCGGTGTGCGGCGCGATGAAGTTCTGCCGCAGCTCCGTGCCAGAGGGCGAGTGCGCCAGCGCGGTGAAGCCGAACGAGTCGTTGCAGCCGTTGTAGTCACAGCGGCCGGGGTTGGCGACGTGCTCGATGGCGTACCAGTGCCAGCCGGGCAGGGCTTTCGAGGCTGCGGTGATCGCCAGCAGGTAGTAGCGGCCAGGCTTGAAGTCTGGATTCCCGCCGACCTGGGCATCGACCATCAGGCTGATGTAGGGCGCGTCCGGATTGTTGGGCACCGGGTTGCCCGGGATGTCGCGGATCAGGCCGTTTTCGCGCATCAGCTTTTCGCTGATGAAGTCGGCCTTGAACATCACCGCGTCCGAGGGATAGCTGACCTGCAGGGCGCGGTTCCGGTAGGGCGCATTGGCAGCGGTCCAGTTGCTCGCGGCGGTGAAGCGCGCGCCCAGGCCCTCCTTGGTGTAGAGGTTCTGTTCGAAGGTGTAGCGCACGAAGCTGCGGTTGCGGAACACGATCTCGGCTTCTTCCTGCCGCAGGATGCGTGCCGGGTCGATCGAGCGCAGAAAGCCGAACTGGTGACTGCGGGTGAGACGCGCCGTGGTGCTCGACAGCTCGGGCGCATCGGTCCAGTCGGGTGGGAAGTACGGGCAGGCGGGGTCGGGCTTGCCCTGATAGGGCGGCGTGCGCGCCATGGCCTGCGGGTCGCAGCAGTCGGGTCCGCTGCTGCCCTCGGCGCAGATCGGCTTCGGGGTCGCTGGCCACAGGGTCTGGTCGGTGGCCCAGGTCCAGAAGCCCTGGTCGATCGCCTGCAGAAAGGACACCCAGCCAAAGGCATCCGGGCAGGTCGCCGCCGGGTTGGCGACATTGCCCCAGTCCACGCGGCCGTCGGCGAAGCTCGGTGCGCACTCGGGTGCGTCCTGCGGCGCCGAGCGGAAGTACATGGCTTCCTGCACCCCGTTCGGGGGGACAGCGGGCGCATCGGCTGCGGCAGCGAGTGCCGGGGCGGTGAAGAGGGTCAGCAGACACAGTCGAACAGCACGCAAGGGCATGGGCAGGCTCCGGTGTGTGGGGCTTTTCCAGCCTGCGCGCGCCAACATGTGATTCGCATCACAAAGCCGGGACGATCGGGGACGGTTTCGCTGCGTGTGCTCCCGCGGGCGACGCGCGAATTCCGCTGCGCTGGGAAAGAATCCCTGCAGATTCAGGCGCCTGAAGCCGATGCGCGAGTTTTCCGGGGGCGCGTCCACCCTGTCGGATCTGACGGGCGCCTGTGCAGGCTTGACGCCTTGCAATCTGCCCATCCTGTCCCGACGGCCCCGCCCACACGCGACGAAGCCCACGCGGATCGCTCCGCGCGGGCTTCGCCGGTGAGCTTCGAGAAGCGCGGATCAGCGCTTCATGAAGTTGAAGAACTCCTCGTTGGTCTTGGTGTTCTTCATCTTGTCGAGCAGGAACTCGATGGCGGCAAGCTCGTCCATCGGGTGCAGCAGCTTGCGCAGGATCCAGATCTTCTGCAGGAAGTCGGGGTCGATCAGCAGCTCCTCGCGGCGGGTGCCGGAGCGGTTGATGTTGACCGCCGGGTAGACGCGCTTCTCGGCAATGCGGCGGTCCATGTGGACCTCCATGTTGCCGGTGCCCTTGAACTCTTCGTAGATCACCTCGTCCATCTTCGAGCCGGTCTCGACCAGCGCTGTGGCGATGATGGTCAGCGAGCCGCCCTCTTCGACGTTGCGGGCGGCGCCGAAGAAGCGCTTGGGCCGCTGCAGGGCGTTGGCGTCGACACCACCGGTCAGCACCTTGCCGGAGCTCGGCACCACAGTGTTGTAGGCACGCGCGAGGCGGGTGATCGAGTCGAGCAGGATGACCACGTCCTTCTTGTGCTCGACCAGGCGCTTGGCGCGCTCGATCACCATTTCGGCGACCTGCACGTGGCGGGCGGCGGGCTCGTCGAACGTCGAGCTCACCACCTCACCGCGCACGGTGCGGCTCATTTCCGTGACTTCTTCCGGACGCTCGTCGATCAGCAGCACGATCAGATGCACGTCGGGGTGGTTGTAGCTGATCGCCGAAGCGATGTTCTGCAGCAGCATGGTCTTGCCGGCTTTCGGCGGCGAGACGATCAGGCCGCGCTGGCCTTTGCCGATCGGGCTCATCAGATCCATGATGCGGCCGGTGATGTCCTCGGTGCTGCCGTTGCCGCGTTCGAGCACGAAACGCTGACGCGGGAACAGCGGCGTGAGGTTCTCGAACAGGGCCTTGTTCTTGGACGCCTCCGGCGGCTCGCCGTTGATCGTGTCGACCTTGGCCAGGGCGAAGTAGCGCTCGCCGTCCTTGGGCGAGCGGATGCGACCGGTCATGTAGTCGCCGGTGCGCAGGTTGAAGCGGCGGATCTGGCTGGGCGAGATGTAGACGTCGTCCGGGCCGGCCAGATAGCTGGCTTCCGCACCGCGCAGGAAGCCGAAGCCGTCGGGCAGGATTTCCAGCACGCCTTCGCCAGCGACACCGTCGCCGAAGCGGGTCAGCACCTTCATGATCGCGAAGGTGACGTCCTGCTTGCGCATACGCGCCACCGTCTCGGTGATGCGCAGGGTCTCGGCCAGGTCCATCAGCTGGTCGGCGCGCATGCGCTTCAGCTCGGTCAGGCTGTAGCTCGGCAGGTTGGCCGGCGGCTGGTAGTGCGAGTACTGCGGCGGGCTGGGTGCGGCGTCTTCGTCGACATCGCCGCCGTTCTGCTGGGACTGCGCGCGCTCGCGGTTGCGGCGCTCGCGGCGACGCTCGCGGAACTCGCGGCGGCTCTCGCGGCGCTCGCGGCGCGCGCGCTCGGCGGGGTCTTCAGAGCCATCGCCGGCCGCGGCGTTGGCGTTCTCGCCGCTACCTTCGGCCGATCCGGCGGGCTGCGCGCTGTCGATGGAGTCGCCGCTGCCGTCGGCCGATGCGGCTGGCGCAGTGCCGGGAGCACGCTGCGCCTGCGCAGCCGGGCCCGGTGCGGGCGCTGTGGCGATGACCGGCTCCACGCTGCGCGCTGGCGCCACAGGCGTGGCCGCAACCTCGGCCACTGGCGCGGCGCTCATCGGTTCCGGCGCGGGCGTGGATGCCAGCGGAAGCTCAGGCTGGGCGACTGGCGCGGGCTTGGGCGCGCGCGGCGCACGCGGAGGCTTCGGCGTGGGGGCGGCAGGCGTTGGGGGCGTCGATTCGGCGCGCGTGAGCGCGTCGTCGCCGTTCGAAATCTCGTTCTCGGACAAGGGATACCTCGCGTACTGCGAGCGATGGATTCTTGCGAATCGTGGGGGAATCGGGGGAGGGGTGCCGCAGAGGGTGGCGGGCGTGATCGCGCCGCGATGCGGGCAAACACTACACGCCGCGCTGCGCCGCGGCAAGCTGCGAGCGTGCTGGGCGCGCTTGTCGTTCAGCCCGACGGGCCGAGCGACATGGCCGAGGCCAGCCGCGGATCGCTACGTTGATGATCCTGGCGGGCGCGGGATTGCGCATGCTCAAGCCGCTATGAAGGGCGCGAGCGCAGTCTTCGCGTCTGCCTTCGTCCACCGAGGGGGAAACACCATGGACGCGTGGCGCGCTCTGCCCACGACGGATGCCGGCCTGCTCAGGCTTGGCGTCATCGCCTTCATGCTCGCCATGGGCGGCTTCATGCTCTGGAAGTTCGGGCGCTTCATGGCCGAAGACGAGGCAAAGGCCGGAAAGCCCCGCTGAAGCCGCGTCCACTCCTATGCAGTGACGCCCGTCGCGGGCGTCACTGGCGGCAGGCGGGTCGAGAACGCGTCGGTGTCGCGTCAGATCGCCTTCTGCACGAACTGACTCAGCTGGCTGCGGTTCACTGCGCCGACCTGGGTGGCGGCGACCTTGCCGTCCTTGAACAGCATCAGTGTCGGAATTCCGCGCACCGCGTACTGGCGCGGGGTGCCCGGGTTGTGGTCGATGTTGAGCTTGACCACCTTCACCCGGCCGGCGAACTCCTGCGCGACCTGGTCGACAATCGGACCGATCGCCTTGCAGGGGCCGCACCACTCGGCCCAGAAATCGACCAGCACGGGTTCGCCGGATTTCAGCACTTCGGCGTCGAAATCGGCGTCGCCGACGTTCTTGATGAGTTCGCTCACGGGGGGGCTCCTGATGCGGCCGGGCGAAGCGCCCGGCAAGGACATGGTGGGCCGGGACGTTGCCGACCGGGGCTGCATTTTGGGCCAGCGGCGCGTGAAGCGGGTGCCGCTGCGACCGCGCAGGCTTGGGCTACACTTGCGGCCGATGCCTGAACTTCACAAGCCGTCCGCCCTGCATCCAGCCCCGCTCGGGGCCCGCCTCCGCGCCTGCCGCGGTGGCCGTGGGCGCCTCTCTCGGCCTTTCCTGATCTCGCAGCGGAACCCGGGCGGACTCGCCTGGCGGGCCGCAGTGTGCGTTCGCTGGACGGGCCACGCAAGCATCCGCGCGCGCCGCGGACTGCCGGAAACCCCATGAGCGACAAGCCCCTTACCGACATCGCCTTTTCCAGTCTCGACCTGCACCCCGTGCTGCTGCAGGGACTGACCCAGGCCGGCTTCACCCGCTGCACGCCGATCCAGGCCCTGACCCTGCCCTTGGCGCTGACCGGGCGCGATGTCGCCGGCCAAGCCCAGACCGGCACGGGCAAGACCATCGCCTTCCTGGTGGCGGTGGTGAACCGCCTGCTGACCCGGCCGGCGATTGCCAGCCGCGGCGAAACCGACCCGCGCGCGCTGATCCTGGCGCCGACGCGCGAGCTGGCGATCCAGATCCAGAAGGACGCCCAGAAGATCGCCGCCGACACCGGTCTGCGCTTCGCCCTCATCTATGGCGGCGTCGACTACGACAAGCAGCGCGACATGCTGCGCGCCGGCTGCGACGTGATCATCGCTACACCGGGCCGTCTGATCGATTACCTGAAGCAGCGGGTGTTCTCGCTGTCGGCCTGCGAGGCGGTGGTGCTGGACGAGGCCGATCGCATGTTCGACTTGGGCTTCATCAAGGACATCCGCTTCCTGCTGCGGCGCATGCCGCCGGCGGGCGAGCGCCAGAGCCTGCTGTTCTCGGCCACGCTCAGCCACCGCGTGCTGGAGCTGGCCTACGAGCACATGAACGACCCGGAGAAGCTCACCGTCGAAACCGAGACGGTGACCGCGGCGCGCGTGCGCCAGGTCGTCTACTTCCCCGCCGCGGAAGAGAAGATCCCCCTGCTGCTCAACCTGCTTGCGCGCAACGACTCCCGCCGCAGCATGGTGTTCGTCAATATGAAGGTCGCCGCCGAAAAGGTCTGGCGCCGGCTGGAACGCCAGGGCCACAAGGTCGCGGTGCTGTCGGGCGACGTGCCGCAGAAGAAGCGGCAAAGCCTGCTGGCCAAGTTCCAGCGCGGCGACCTGCATATCCTGGTTGCCACCGACGTCGCTGCGCGCGGCCTGCATATCGACGGCGTCAGCCACGTCTACAACTACGATCTGCCGAACGACTGCGAGGACTACGTCCATCGCATCGGCCGCACCGCGCGCCTGGGCGCCGAGGGCGACGCTGTCAGCTTCGCCTGCGACATGTACGCGATGAGCCTGCCCGAGATCGAGTCCTATATCGAGCAGAAGATCCCGGTGGCGCAGATCACCCCGGACCTGCTGGCGCCGGTAGCCGCGATCCCGCGCGATGCCGCGGCCGCCGAGGACGAAGACGAGGACGACGGCTCGATACCCACCAACCCGCCGCCCTCCGACAAGAGCAGCGATGCCGCGCGCAAGCGCCGTCGTCGTCCGCGTCGTTCCGGTGGAGGCGGCGGCACCGGCGGGAATAGCGCGGCGGGCGCGCCGCCCGCGCCGTCGACGCCGGCAGGTTGAGCCCATGCAGGCCGCACTGGCTCGCCTTTCCAACGTGTTCTGGGCGCGCCTGTTCACGCTGGCGGCGGCCCTGCTCGCGCTGTGGGCGTTGGCTCGGCTTGCCCTGCTGCTGATTGCCGGGCCGGCGATTCCGCTGCAGCCTTCGGGCTTTCAGCCGCTGGCGGCCGGGGCGGCTCCGGCCGAGGCCAACATCGCCCGCTGGAAGCTGTTCGGCGAGGCGGGTGTGGCCATGGACCTCGCGGCACTCGCGGCCAATGCGCCTGAGACCGCGCTCAAGCTCACCCTGCGCGGCACCCTGAATCTCGAAGGCCAGGATCAGGGCATCGCGATCATCAGCGATGAATCCGGACGCCATGCGCGCTATGCCGTCGGCGACGCGCTGCCGGGCGGGGCGCGGCTCACCGGGATCAGCGCCGGTCGCGTGCTGCTGGAGCGCAACGGGCAGACCGAAGGCCTGAGCCTGCCGCGCGAGGACGGTGCCCGACCTGCGCCGGGTGTGCGGCCGGGCGCTGCGGCGGCGGGCGCTGCGGACGGGGTGGATCGCAGCATGCCCTCGCCCTTCATCAATCCGATGATCGCGCCCGGCGCCCCCGACATGGAGAGCATTCGCGATGCCACCGGCATCGACGCGGCCGAACTGGCCAGCCAGGTGCAGGTGTTTCCGGTGCTGGAGAACGGCCGATTCGCCGGCGTGCGGCTGTCGGCCGGTCGCGACAGCGCGCTGTTCGAGCGCTCGGGCTTGAAGCCCACCGATATCGTTACCGCGGTCAACGGCATCCCGCTTGACGGCCCGCAGCGGCAAAGCGAGCTGATGGAGTCGCTGCGCGACGCCCGCAGCCTGCAGCTGACCATCCGCCGCGACGGCCGCGAGCAGCAGCTCGGCGTGGATCTCAAGTAGCGGCGGTCGCGCGTCCTGCTCGCGCTATCATCGGCCGCCCGTCGCGCGGACGCGCGGCGAATCCTTACTGCACAGCCTTCGGATCGCCCATGCGCCATCGCCTGTTGACTGCCGCCATCTGCATCGCGCTGGCCCTCCCGGTGTCTGCCCAGACGCCCGCTCAGCCCACCGCACCGGCGGTGATGATTCCCCAGGTGGAGCAGGCAGCGGCAGCAGAGGCGGCCCAGCCGGGCTACACCAACGGCAATGGTCGCCACACGCTGAACCTCAAGGCCGCTGACATCAATGTGCTGATCGAGACGGTCAGCGAGATCACGGGCAAGAGCTTCATCGTTGACCAGACGGTCGCCGGCGCGGTGACCGTGGTGTCGCGGCAGCCGATGACCGCCGACGAGATCTACGAGGTTTTCCTGTCGGTGCTGCGTGTGCACGGCTACACGGCGGTGCCTGCCGGCAGCATGGTCAAAATCGTGCCCGACGTCAGCGCCGCCCAGCAGGCGCCGCTGGCCGGCCAGAGCGGCGGCGATGCCCAGCTCACCCGCATCATCGATCTCAAGCACGTCTCGGCCCAGGAAATGATGGCCCTGCTGCGCCCGCTGATGCCGCAGCAGGCGCACATCGCCGCGCACGGCGGCAGCAACAGCCTGCTGGTGGCGGATCGCGCCTCCAACATCGATCGCATCGCCGCGATCATCCGCCGCATCGACGTCGCCGCAGATTCTGAAATCGAAGTGATCCCGCTGCGGCACGCGCGCGCCTCCGAGATCGCCCGCACGCTGGCCGCGCTGGAGCAGGGCGGTGCGCAGGCGGCGGCCGGGCAGGCGAGCCCCTCCAGGGTGCTGGCGGACGAACGCACCAACTCGCTGCTGCTCTCGGGCGACCGCGCCCAGCGTCTGCGCGCGCGCAGCCTCATCGTGCATCTCGACACCCCGCTGGATGGCGGCGAGGCCACCCAGGTGGTCTACCTGCGCAATGCCAAGGCGGAAGACCTGGTGCCGGTGCTGGACGGCGTCGCCGGGACGCTGACCGGCTATGCCGCGCCGGCGGAGGGACAGCCCGGCAGCGCCAAGGTCGCGACCATCCAGGCCCACGCCGAGACCAATGCGCTGGTCATCAGCGCCGCGCCTGCGGTGTTCCGCGAATTGGAGTCGGTGATCCGCCAGCTCGATGTGCGTCGCGCACAGGTGCAGGTCGAGGCGATCATTGCCGAGGTCAGCGACGAGCTGGCCTCCGAGCTGGGCGTGCAGTGGCAGAGCGCTGACGTCGGCGAGGATGCGCGCGGCGTGATTGGTGGCACCAACTTCGGCGGCAGTACGGGTACTGGCGGCATCGCCAGCGGCCTGGAGAACCCACTCAGCGTGATCGGCGGTAATGGGCTGAATATCGGCTACCTGCGTGGCTCGATCACCCTGCCCATCGGTGGCGAGGACGTCACCGTCTTCCAGCTCGGCGCCCTGGTCAAGGCGCTGCGCGGCGACGGCCGCGCCAACGTGCTGTCCAGCCCGAGCATCGTCACCCTCGATCACCAGGAAGCCGAGATCAAGGTCGTGCAGGAGGTGCCCTTCCTGACCGGCCAGTACACCAACACCTCGACCAATGGCGGCGCGAATCAGCCGACCAACCCGTTCCAGACCATCGACCGTCGCGACGTCGGCGTCATCCTCACGGTGACTCCGCACGTCAACGAAGGCGATGCGGTGCGCCTGGAGCTGAAGCAGGAAGTCTCGGCGCTGGCGCCGCAGGCCTCGGGTGCAGTTGACCTGATCACCAACAAGCGCGAGCTCTCGACCACGGTGCTGGTGCCCGACGGCGGCCTGCTGGTGCTGGGTGGGCTTACCTCCGAAGAAGCCACCGAGAACGTGCAGGGCGTGCCGGGCCTGTCGCGCATCCCGCTGCTCGGCAACCTGTTCAAGTCGCGCGGCGCCAAACGCAACAAGCGCACGCTGATGGTGTTCCTGCGCCCGACCATCCTGCGCGATGCGGTCACCGAAGCCGCGGTGAGCTCCGAGAAGTACAACTACATCCGCGCCGAGCAGCTGCAGATCCGCGAGCGCGCCGGCAGCCGCATCGGCGGCGAGCAGCAGCCCCTGCTGCCCGAGCTGCCGCGCGACCTGTTCCAGACACCCCCGCCAGTGCAGAACGAGTCGGAGCGTCCGCAGCCGTGAGCCTGCCCGCGCGCCCGGGTTTCGGTTTCGCCCGCCGCCACGGCGCCACCGTGCGCGCGCTGGACGACACCCAGGCCGAGATCATCTACCGCCCCGGCGTCGCGCCGGAGGTGATCGCCGAGCTGCGCCGTCATGTGGCTCGGCCTATCACCCTGAGCCCGCAGTCGACCGAAGAGTACGAACGCCTCCTGCGTCAGCTCTACGAAGGCGGCGCCGAAGATGCGCGGGCCATGGCTGCCGATTTCGACGAACGCGCCGATCTCAACCAGCTGGTCGATGCCCTGCCCGAACCGCAGGATCTGCTGGAGAGCGAGGACGAGGCGCCGATCATCCGCCTGATCAATGCGCTGCTTACCGAAGCGGTGAAGGAGAACGCCTCCGATATCCACCTGGAGCCCTTCGAGCACAGCCTCTTGGTGCGCTTCCGCGTCGACGGCGTGCTGCGCGAGGTGCTGCGGCCGCAGAAGGCGGTGGCCCAGCCGGTGGTCAGCCGCATCAAGGTGATGGCCAAGCTCGACATCGCCGAGAAGCGCCTGCCACAGGACGGCCGCATCAGCCTGCGCATCGCCGGCCGCCCGGTCGACGTGCGCGTATCGACCATTCCGGCCGGCTTCGGCGAGCGCGTGGTGCTGCGTCTGCTCGACAAGCAGGCGGGGCGGCTGGATCTGGCCGAGCTGGGCATGGACCCGGTGACCCTGGGCCACGTCGATCGCCTGATCCACCGTCCGCACGGCATCCTGCTGGTCACCGGCCCCACGGGCTCGGGCAAGACCACAACCCTGTATGCGGCGCTGTCGCGACTCAATGACAGCACCCGCAACATTCTCACCGTGGAAGACCCGATCGAGTACTACTTGGACGGCGTCGGCCAGACCCAGGTGAACCCCAAGGTCGAGATGACCTTCGCCCGCGGGCTGCGCGCGATTCTGCGTCAGGATCCCGACGTGGTCATGGTCGGCGAGATCCGCGATCTTGAGACCGCCGAGATCGCTGTTCAGGCGTCGCTGACCGGCCATCTGGTGCTGTCGACCCTGCACACCAACTCCGCCGTGGGCGCGGTGACCCGCCTGCGCGACATGGGCGTCGAGCCCTTCCTGCTGTCCTCCTCACTGCTCGGCGTGTTGGCCCAGCGCTTGGTGCGCCGCCTCGATCCCGCGCAGAGCGAGTGGTACACGCCCAGCCCTGGCGAGTGCGCGCCGTTCGGCCGCCAGCCGGTCGACGGGCTGCGCTTCGCGCGCCCGCGCGCCGACCTGCCGGGCCGGGCATCCGGCTATCGCGGGCGCAGCGGCGTCTACGAGGTGGTGCTGGTCGACGAGGCCATGCGTGCCCTGATCCACAGCGGTGCCTCTGAAGTCGAGATGGTCCGCGCCGCGCGTCAGAACACGCCCTCCATCCTTGACGACGGCTGGGCCAAGGTCACCGCCGGGTTGACCTCGGCGGATGAAGTGCTGCGGGTGACTCGCGACGACTGAGCCCAGCGCGTCGGCGGCGCGCTGGCATGCGCGATGCAGGGCGCCGTCGCTGTTGGCTCGGGGCATATCTGGCCTGCGCCGCCAAGCTTCGATTTCGCGTTACGTCGCTAGAGTTGCCCGCGGCCTGCGGCCGCCGCAGGCGCTTTCATCCACCGGCCGTCGAACCTTCCCTGCCACGCCAAGGAGACACTCATGCCCGTAGCCCGTCGCATCCCCGCCCTGTTCGCCGCGCTGCTGCTGCCCGTGGCCGGGTTCGCCCAAGCCAACGAGTACGAGGCCATCGTGCGCGCCCAGCTCGAAGCCATCAAGTCGGTCGGTGCGGGCGAGGGCTACAGCCAGGCTTTCGACGACCACTTCGACCTGCTCGGCAACCAGGCCAGCGATGACTACACCTTCGAGTTGAAGTCCGGACGCGAGTACTTCATCGCTGCCGTCTGCGACCAGGATTGCTCGGACCTCGATCTCAAGCTGTTCGACGAGAACGACAATGTCATCGCCGAAGATGCGCTGGTCGACGATGCGCCGATTGTGCGCGTCACGCCGCGCTGGAGCGGGCAGTTCCGCCTCAACGTCGGAATGTATGACTGCGGCAACGCGCCCTGCTTCTACGGCATCAGCGTGATGGGTCGCTGAGCCCCGCACGCCCCGCAATGACAAAGCCCGCCGAATGGCGGGCTTTGCTTCTGTGGGATCGGCGGCTTCAGCGTTCGAGAATGGCGGTGACGCCCATGCCGCCGGCGGTGCAGACCGAGACCAGACCGCGGCCGCTGCCGCGCTCTTCCAGCAGCTTGGCCAGGGTGGCGATGATGCGTCCGCCGGTCGCCGCGAAGGGATGCCCGAAGGCCAGCGAGCTGCCGACCACGTTGAGCTTGGCCGGATCGATGCTGCCCAGCGGCGCGTCGAGGCCGAGCTTGTCGCGGCAGAAGCTCTCGCTTTCCCATGCGCGCAAGGTGCACAGCACCTGCGCGGCGAAGGCCTCGTGGATCTCGTAGAAGTCGAAGTCCTGCAGCGACAGGCCATGGCGCTTCAGCATCTGCGGCACCGCCCAAGCCGGCGCCATCAGCAGGCCCTCGCCGTGCACAAAGTCGACCGCGGCGACCTGCGCGTCGACCAGCCAGGCCTGCACCTTCAACCCGCGCGACTCGGCCCATTCCTGAGTGCCCAGCAGCACGGCAGAGGCGCCATCCGTGAGCGGCGTCGAGTTGCCTGCGGTCAGCGTGCCGCGGCCGGAAATCTTGTCGAAGGCGGGCTTCAGCGTCGCCAGCTTCTCGACGGTGGTGTCAGGCCGCAGGATGTTGTCGCGGGTCATGCCGCGGAAAGGCACCACCAGCCCCTCGAAGAAGCCGCGCTCGTAGGCAGCGGCGGCCTTGTGGTGCGAGGCCGCGGCCAGCGCGTCCTGATCCGCTCGGGCGATCTTCCATTCCTGCGCCATCAGTTCGCAGTGCTGGCCCATGCTCTTGCCCGTGCGCGGCTCGCCCACGCCGGGGAACTCGGGCTTCAGTTCGCGCGGCGAAAAGCCGCGAAAGGCGCGCAGGCGATCACCGGCGGAGCGCGCCATGTTGGCGTCCAGCAAGCGTCGGCGCAGCGGGCGGCTGACGTTGATCGGCACGTCCGAGGTCGTGTCGGAGCCGCCGCCGATGCCGGAGTCGATCTGTCCCAGCGCGATCTTGTTGGCGATGTGGACGACGGTATCGAGGCTGGTGCCGCAGGCGCGCTGCAGGGTGATGCCCGGCGTCGCCGGCGAAAGGCCCGAGGACAGTGTGGCCTCGCGGCCGAGGTTCCAGTCGCTGCTGTGCTTCAGGACCGCGCCGAGCGCGACCTCGCCCAGCTGCGCGCCGTGCAGGCCAAAGCGTTCGACGAGAGCGCCCAGCGTGCGGATCGACATGCCGAGGTTGCCGACATCGGCATAGGCGGTGTTGTTGCGGCAGAAGGGAATGCGGACGCCGCCGAGGATGCCGACGGGGCGGACTGTGCGGGTGGGGCTCATGCGCTTCATGCCGTGCAAGCCAAAGGTCGGCGGATAATAGCCCAGCGATTCCGAGCGAAAGCTTTAGCGCAGGCCGCGCGCGCCTGCCATTGACGAAGGAAAGCCTCAAGTGGACGAGAACCTGAACTGCTTCGGCGCACTCGCGCTGGAGATCAGCCCGCAGTCGGCGAACGAGGACGCACCTGTCGAGTTCGCGTCTGGCCAAGAGACGCTCGAGCGCGAGGCCGCCGAGCCGCTGCTGGAGCCGATCCTGATCGATCTGCAGCGCCTGCTGCCTGCGGCCTCCCGCCTGGATCTGGGGCTGGCCATGGCGAGCTTTGATCCGGCCGAGCTGCTGCGCCCGGGTTGGCCGGTGTTCACTGCGCTGGCAGATCTTCTGGTGGGGGCTCCCGGCGAGCGCTCGCAAGCGCGGGTCGTCAGCCTGTGGGCCAGCGGTGGTCGTATGCCCGCGCCGGGCCTGCAGCCGGACCCTGCACTTCGCGGGGGGCCGCTGCGGCTGCTGCCCTTCGTGCTGCACGGTGGCGCTTCCCGCATCGCCGAGGTCGGCCAGCAAATGGAGTCCGAGCTGATCGAGAAGGGCATGGCTGCAGCGGCCACCGCGCTGGCCGCGCAGAGCGCCTTCGGCCTGCCGCTGGAGCACGTGCGTTACCTCAGCCTGCACGATCTCTGCGCAATGACCGCCCTGCAGTACGAGCACGCGGGGCTTGCGCCCGTGTGGAAAATGATCGAGTGCGCGCTGTTCGCGCCGCAGGCCGAGGAATGGGTCGCCGAGAGTGATGAGCCGCCAGCGCTGTACGCCAGCGGCGACGTGCGGATCGGCGTCGAGCCCGAAGCCCTGCTGAGCGCGCAGGCCGAGGCGCTAGGGGTGCCAGCGAGTCGCCTGGCCCAGCTGCGCCGCCTGCGCGCGCGGCAGTGGCAGGCGGTGCTGGCGGCGCACGGGATCAGCGCAGAACTCGTCGAACTCAGCAGCGCCGAGGCCGAGGGCGAGCTGCGGGCGCGCCTCAGGAAGCACTGAAGAGCTGGGATTCGGGATTGGGGATTCGGGATTCGAAAGAGCAGGCAGCGAAGGCTTCGCGGAATCCCCAATCCCCAATCCCCAATCCCCAATCCCGAATGCCGAATGCCGAATCCCCAAATAGCAAGCCCCGAGGCGTGCGCCCCGGGGCTTGCGAACTCCGCGGTTCGGAGCGCGCTTACGGCAGAATCACGGTGTCAATCACGTGGATCACGCCGTTGCTGCCGACGATGTCGGTGGCGGTCACGGTGGCGTTGTTGATCTTGACGCCATTGCTGGTGTCGATCGTGAGCTTCTTGCCGTTCACGGTATCGGCTTCAGTCAGGCCGCCCACGTCGGCCGCCAGCACCTTCGCGGGGACTACGTGGTAGGTGAGGATCGCGACCAGCTGCTCTTTGTTCTCAGGCTTCAGCAGGTTCTCGACGGTGCCGGCCGGCAGCTTGGCGAAGGCGGCATTGGTCGGGGCGAAGACGGTGAACGGGCCCGGGCCACTCAGGGTCTCGGCCAAGCCGGCCGCCTGCACCGCTGCGACCAAGGTGGAGAAGTCGGGATTGCCGGCGGCGATCTCGACCACGTTCTGCTCCTTCTTCGTGCCGTGGTGGTCGGCGAAGGCGATGGGGGCGATCAGCAGGGCGGCGGCGATAAACATCAGACGCTTGAACATGGCGTTCTCCGGCGAGTGTTGGGAATTCAGCGGTGTGCTGCACGCCGCGTTGGGCCGTATGCCCGTCGCTTCAGCGTGGCGCGCAGTCTGCGCAGGTCACTGTTCAACGCCTGTCTATTTCCGGTGAGAGCGGTCTTGAGTGATGCGAAGCGCGCTTTCACCGGCGCGCAGACGAGATGAAGGCGCGCTCACGCCTCTCTCGCCGTTCAGCGGAGCGCCGCGCTCTGCCGCCTTGTGCCCACGGCGCCGCCATCGCGAGCCGCTCTTGCGCAAGCCACGAGGCTTCACCCGCGTGTGGAGACTTCAAACATCCGGTAGTGCGCTTCCGCCATGCCGAGGGCGCTGTAGGTGGCCTGTGCGTGGGCGTTATCGCGCTCCACGTACAGGCGCAGGCCGCAGACATCGGCGCGGGCTCGGGCCTCGCGTTCGACGCTGTCGTACAGCGCGCGGAACACGCCGCAGCGGCGCGCTTCGGGCCGCACGTACACGCTCTGGATCCACCACCAGTCGCCGCAGCGCCAGTCGCTCCACTCGCGAGTCAACATGAGTGCGCCGACTACGGTGCCGTCGCGTTCGGCGACCCGGTACTGGCCTTTCGCGGCGTCGGCCAGCAGCAGGGCCACGCCCGCGCGCAGGCGCTCCGGGTCGAGTGTGAGCTGTTCGGTCTCCAGCGCCATGGCTGCGTTGAAGCCGACCAAGGTGTCGAGGTCTTCCGGGCGCGCGGGGCGGATCGTGATCGGCGGCATCGGGCTTTGCAGCGGGAAAGGGCGATCCTTCATTCTGCGCGAGTGCGGACGCCAGAGTCGCCGTGGGCGCAGCGCAGCCCGCCCATTCGGCCGAAAGTCTTGAGGCCCGCCGCGGCTGCTAGACTCCGCGCCATGTTCAAGGATCACTTCTCCGCCCAGGCCGGCCTGTATGCCGCGGCGCGCCCGAGCTATCCCGAGGCGCTGTTCGACTGGCTGGCCGGCCTGCCTGGTGAGCGCGAACTCGCCTGGGATGTCGGCTGCGGCAGCGGTCAAGCGGCGCTGCCACTGGCGCGTCGCTTCGAACGGGTGGTTGCCACCGACCCCAGCGCCGCCCAGGTCGCGCTGGCGGACACGCTGGGCAATATCGACTACCGCGTCGAGCCGGCCGAGCTGCCGTCCCTGCCGCTGGGCAGCGTTGACCTGATCACCGTCGCTCAGGCTCTGCACTGGTTCGATCGCGATGCGTTCTACGACGCGGTCTATGGCGTCCTGAGAAAAGACGGCGTCATCGCCGTCTGGTGCTACGGGCTGTCGCTGGTCATGCCGCCGGTCGACCAGATCTTCATGCGTCTCTACCGCGGTGTGTTGGGCCCGTACTGGCCGCCCGAGCGCAAGCATGTCGAGAACGGCTATGCCGAGCTGGCGTTTCCGTTCGAGCCGATCGAGGCGCCACGTTTCAACATCGAGCTGGACCTGCGTCTTGCGGATTACCTCGACTACCTGCGCAGCTGGTCTGCCAGCCAGGCTTGGCTGCGCAAGCACGGCGAGGATCCGGTGCAGCAGATTGCCGAAGAGATGGCGATCGCCTGGGGCGATCCCGAGCAGGCGCGTCGCGTGCGCTGGCCGATCCATCTGAAGGTCGGACGGCGCTTGCCGCCCGACTGATCGCCCGCGCATCCCATGCCTGCTTTCGAGTACAGCGCGCTCGATGCCGGTGGCCGCCGCACGCGCGGCGTGCTGCAGGCGGATACCGCACGCTCCGCCCGCAGTCAGCTGCGCGAGCGCGGGCTGAACCCGCTCACCGTCGACGAAGCCGCGCCGTCCGCCGGAGCGGGCGCGCGCAGCCTGGGTAGCGCCCCGCGCGCCCTGCTGATGCGTCAGCTGGCGACACTGGTGGCCTCGGGCCTGCCCATCGACGAGTCACTGGCCGCACTGGCCGAAGGCAGCGAGGGCCGGCTGCGCAGCCAGGTGATGGCGCTGCGCGCCCGCGTGCTGGAGGGCAGCACGCTCGCCGCCGCTATGGCCGAGTACCCGGGCTCGTTTCCGGCGCTGTATCGCGCGTCGGTGGCGGCGGGTGAGGCGGCCGGCAAGCTCGACGGCATCCTGCTGCGTCTGGCCGACTACGCCGAGAGCCGCGACGCGCTGGGCCGACGCGTGCTGTTGGCGCTGACCTATCCCCTGCTGCTGTCGACCGTGGCGATCGCCGTGGTTGCCGGCTTGATGGTCTGGGTCGTGCCCCAGGTGATCGGCGTGTTCAGCCAGTTCGGTCAGGCCCTGCCGCTGCCCACCCGGATGCTGGTCGCGCTGTCAGGTTTCGTGCAGGCCTATGGGCTCTGGCTGCTGCTGGCTCTGCCGCTGCTCGCTGCTGCGGCATGGCTGGCTCTGCGCCAGCCCGGCGCACGCGCCGCCCTGGATGCGTTCAGCCTGCGCGTTCCGATCTGGGGCCGTTTGGCGCGCGCGCTGGACACCGCGCGCTTCGCCCGCACCCTGGCCCTGTTGACCGCTGCCGCGGTGCCATTGCTGGAGGCGCTCTCGATCGCCAGCCAGGTGGTCCAGAACCGCAGCCTGCGCGAGGCGCTGGCGCGCGCTTCCTTGCGGGTGCGTGAGGGGCAGGGGCTGTCGCGGGCCCTGGCCGACAGCCGACAGTTCCCGCCGGTCGCGCTGCGCTTGATCGCCAGCGGCGAGCGCAGCGGTCGTCTGCACGCCATGCTCGATGAAGCCGCGCTGCAGCAGGAGCGCGAGCTGGACACCGCGCTCGGCGTGGCCATGGCCGCGCTGGGCCCGGGCGTGATCCTGCTGATCGGCGGCCTGGTGCTGTTCGTGGTGCTGGCGATCCTGCTGCCGATCTTCCAGATCAACACCCTGGTGCGCTGAGATCCGATGCGAGCCCGCACTTCGACCCCCGATTCCGCCTTGCCGCTGCTGCGTTTCGATGCGGTGTCCAAGCGCTATGCCGGCGGCAGCGAGGCGCTGAGTGAGCTGAGCTTCGATTTGGAGCGCGGTGAGATGGTGTTCGTCACCGGTCATTCCGGTGCCGGCAAGAGCACCCTGCTGCGCTTGATCCACTTGGCCGAGCGCGCGAGCCGCGGCAGCGTGCTGCTGGAGGGCCGCAACCTTGCGCAGGTCAGCGCTCGCGAGCAGCCCTTCGTGCGTCGGCGAGTCGGCATGGTGTTCCAGGACCACCGCCTGCTGCTCGATCGCAGTCTGTTCGACAACATCGCCCTGCCGCTGCTGATCGCTGGCCTGCCGCGCGCTGAGATCGCGGCGCGCGTGCGCGCAGCGCTCGATCGGGTCGGTCTGCTGGCCCGCGAGCGCAGCTTGCCGCTGGGGCTCTCGGCCGGCGAGCAGCAGCGCGTTGGTATCGCCCGCGCCATCGTCGCGCAGCCGCCGCTGCTGCTCGCGGATGAGCCGACCGGCAACCTCGACCCGCAGCTGGCCGAAGACATCATGCAGCTGTTCGCCGAGCTGCCGGCACAGGGCACGGCGGTGCTGGTCGCCAGCCACGACCTGCATCTGGTGCGGCGCATGGGCAAGCGCGTTCTGGTGCTGGATCATGGCCGGCTGGTCGATGACTTCCGCCCCGGAGTGCCGGCATGAGCCGCAACCGTCGCCGTCGCCCGCCGGCTGCGCCGCGCGTCGCTGCCGTACCCCGCGGATTCGCGGCTGCGCTGTCGCACTTGCGCGATCTGCATCTCTACAGCCTGGTGTCGAGCCTCGGGCGAATCGCGACCCGTCCGTTTGCCACGGCCCTGACCGTGGGTGTCATTGCCATCGCCTTGGTGCTGCCGCTGGCGTTGGCCTTGATGCTCGACAACCTGAAGGGGCTCACCGGTGCGGTCGAGCAGGCCCGTGAGATCGGTGTCTTCCTCGAACTCGACCTTGATCAGGCCGCCCAGCAGCAGGTCGAGCAGGCCGCCCGCGACCTGCCCGGCGTCGCAGACGTCAGCTTGCGCACGCCGCAACAGGGGTTGGCCGAGTTCGAGCGCTACGCCGGTTTTGGTGAAGCCCTCGCACTGCTCGACGAGAACCCCATACCCGCGGTGCTGGACGTGGCGCCGGCAGTCCATGCGGACCTGCCTGCACTTGTAGGTGCGCTGGAGTCATTGCGTGGCGTTGAACTGGTCCAGCACGACGCGCTCTGGCGGCAACGTCTGGAGGCTTGGCTACAGCTCGGTGAGCGTGCCGTCCTGGCGCTGGGTGTGCTGCTGCTGGCCGGCGCACTGCTGGTGGTCGGCAACACAGTGCGTTTGGATGTGCAGGGCCGCGCCGAGGAAATCGCGGTTGTCCAGCTGCTGGGCGGCACGGCCGGCTTCATCCGGCGTCCATTTCTGTACCTCGGTGCCTGGTACGGCCTGCTGGCCGGTCTTCTGGCGCTGGCGCTCCTGGCCGCGCTGCAGTTTGGGCTGTCGGCCCCGGTGGATGCCTTGGTTCGCACCTATGACAGCGGTTTCCGGCTGCGCGGACTCGGCATCCTTCCCACCCTTGCGGTACCCTGCGCGGCTGCCGCACTGGGCTGGTTGGGGGCCTTCCTCGCTGTCGGCCACCATCTACGCCAAGGACAGTCGGGGAGGACAGTCGATGTGGAGTGAGTGGCATCAACCGTTGCTGTGGGTCGAGGTGCGCGCATGAGCGGCGCCAGCATCACCCGCCACATCACCTCGGAGACTCCGCGGGTCATGGTGGTGGACGGCTCCAAGGTCGTGCGTCGGCTGCTGGAGCAGGTGCTGAAGGCCGAACTGCCGGGCGTCACCTTGCTGTCCTGCGAGACCGGCGCCGAGGCCCAGGTCGCCCTGCAATCCGGCGTGGTCGACCTGGTCACCACCGCCCTGCGCCTGCCCGACATGGATGGTCTGCAGCTCGCCCGCTACGTGCGCGAGCATGCGCCGCAGGCCTTCATCCCGATCATCGTGGTGTCGGGCGATGTCAACGAGCGGCTCATCGAGCGCAGCTTCAGTGACGACGTCACCGACTACTTCGACAAGTCGCTCGGCTTCGCCGCGCTGGGCGCCTTTATCCGCGGTTACGTCCATCCACAGGACGAAACCGGCGGTGATGTGCTCTATGTGGAAGACAGCAAAGTCGTGGCGGTCGCCACCCGCCGCATGCTGGAGAAACATGGCCTCAAGGTGACCCATGTGGTCAGCGTCGAAGACGCGTTGGCGCTGCTCGAACAGTACGTGGCCGAGGGCCGCGTGCCGGGTCCGGACATCGTGCTGACCGACGTCTACCTCAAAGGCGGAATGACCGGTCATGACCTGTTGGAGCAGGTGCGCGGCCGCTTCGCCTACGGCAAGGCCCAGCTGCCCATCCTGGTGATGACCGGCGACGACAATCCGGCCAACCAGTCCGCCCTTCTGCGCGCCGGCGCGAACGACCTGGTCGAGAAGCCGATCGAGGAACGCCTCCTGGTCACCAAGCTGCTCTTCCAGCTGCGGGTCGGCCGGATCATGCGTTCCAAGGTGCAGGGCGCTTGAGCGAGACGCTGGAGCGGGTGCGTCTGCACCTGTCCTGGAAGGCTCGCTTGGCCGACGCGCTGCTCTCGCCGGAGATGGCGGGGCTGCGGCAATTCCTGCTGGCGGAGCGCGAGCGGGGAGTGCGCATCTACCCGCCCGCGGGGCAGATCTTCGCCGCCTTGGACTCGACGCCTTTTGATGCGGTGAAGGTGGTAGTCCTGGGCCAGGATCCTTATCACGGGCCTGGGCAGGCGCACGGGCTGTGTTTTTCCGTCCTGCCCGGCGTGCCGGTGCCGCCTTCCCTAGCCAACATCTTTGCCGAGATCCGACGCGATCTCGGCATCGAGCCGCCCGATCACGGTTGCCTGCTGCCCTGGGCGCAGCGCGGCGTGCTGCTGCTGAACGCGGTGCTCACGGTTGAGGCCGGTCGCGCCGGATCGCATCAGGGCAAGGGCTGGGAGGCCTTCACCGATGCCGTCGTCGATCGCCTGAACCGCGAGCGTGAGGGCCTGGTCTTCCTCCTCTGGGGCAGCTACGCCCAGGCCAAAGGCAAGTTCATCGATCGCACGCGCCATGCTGTGCTGCGGGCGCCGCATCCCTCGCCTCTGTCGGCCTATCGGGGGTTCATGGGCTGCGGCCACTTTTCTGCAGCCAACCGCTACCTGGAAGCGCGCGGGCTGGGGGCCGTGGACTGGCAACTGCCCCAGCGCGAGGCTTTGCAAGCCGCGGGCACTTGAATTGCGTCCGCGGGTCCACATCTGAGTGCAGGCGATGAGCGGGGCCGTATCGGGAACTTCACCCGCGGTTTAGCACTCTCATCCTTAGACTGCTAAAGTCCCGCCCATGGAGAAGGACATGACACAGGCACTTGTTGCGCACAACCTTCCGGTACCTGCCGCGATCGGCACGCTGGACGCCTACATCGGCACGGTCAATCGCATTCCGGTGCTCAGCGTGGACGAGGAACAGGCCTTGGCCCGTCGCTATCAGGCCGAGCAGAACCTCGAATCCGCCCGCAAGCTTGTGCTCTCCCATCTTCGTTTTGTCGTCCACGTCGCCCGCGGCTACAACGGCTATGGATTGCAGCTCGCTGACCTGATCCAGGAAGGCAATATCGGCCTGATGAAGGCGGTCAAGCGCTTCGACCCCGATCAGGGCGTGCGTCTGGTGAGCTTTGCGGTGCACTGGATCCGCGCAGAGATGCACGAGTTCATCCTGCGCAACTGGCGCATCGTCAAGGTCGCCACCACCAAGGCGCAGCGCAAGCTGTTCTTCAATTTGCGCAAGAGCAAGCGTCGCTTGGGCTGGATGAATCACGAGGAGGTCAAGGCGATTGCCCGTGATCTGAACGTGCCGGAGTCCGAAGTGCTGGAAATGGAGGCCCGACTGCAGGGCCAGGACGTTGGCTTCGATGCGCCGACGGACGCCGATGACGACGCCCGCCCCGCACCGGTCGCCTACCTCGAACAGCACGGCGCCGATCCGTCGGTGCGCTACGCCGCCGAAGACGAGGACGAGAACCGTCTGGAGATCCTGCGCGAAGGTCTGGCCAGCTTGGACGCCCGCTCCCGCGACATCGTCAAGCGTCGCTGGCTCGGCGACGGCAAGATCACTCTGCAGGATCTTGCCGACGAGTACGGCGTGTCGGCTGAGCGCATCCGTCAGATCGAGGCGGCAGCGATGAAGAAGATGAAGGCGCTGTTCGCGGCGTAAGCTGCGCGTCCTACGCCATGCCAGCGGGCCCTGCGTGAGCAGGGCCCGCGTCGTTTCTGGAGGTCGCTGATGGAAATCTTCAAGGTCTTTACCCTCGAGGCGGCCCACCGCCTGCCCAAAGTACCCGCCGGTCACAAGTGCGCGCGCCTGCATGGGCACAGCTTCCGCGTGGAGATCCACGTGGAGGGCGAACCCGACCCCGAAACCGGCTGGCTGATGGACTTCGCCGACATCAAGACGGCCTTCCAGCCCATCTACGACCGACTAGACCATCACTATCTCAACGAGGTGCCTGGCCTCGATAACCCCACCAGCGAGCGACTGGCCATCTGGATCTGGGAGCAGCTGAAGCCCTCATTGCCTGAACTGTCGATGGTGGTGGTGCACGAAACCTGCACCTCGGGCTGTCGCTATCGCGGGCTCTGAAGAGACCGCGTCGCTCGAATCCAATCCCCGCATCAGCTTCCGACGCGAGGCGTCTGCGTCGAGATGAGTGGTTCAAGCCGTACGGCACCGTCTTGAAGATCGAGTCGGCGGCAATGTGTCAAGTAAAAGACTGAACATGAGGTAAACGGCGAAGCGTTTTGGAGTCTCTTGATGTTGCGCTGCAGCATGCGGGCGGTTAGCCTCTCCCAACCCCCACCGCTCAGCCCAGGAGAGCGCCATGTTCGACCAGATCAACGCCCAGTTCAGCCAGTACACCAAGCAGCTGACCGAGTCGGCGCTGCGCGCCAACGCGATCGCCGTAGAACATTTCGAAGCCTTGGCTGCCCTTCAGGTGAAGGCCGTCGAAGCCCGCCTGAACGCTGCGACGGCGTTCGCCAGCGAAGCCGCTGAGGCGCGCGACCTCGAAGCCGCCAAGGCTCTGCTGCCGAAGACCATGAGCTTCGTCAAGGACGCCTCCGAGCACTTGATCGCCGTCAGCCAGGAAATGGTGGGTCAGACGCTCAAGACCTCGGAAGCGCTGGCGGGTCTCGCCAAGTCCAACTTCGACGCTGCCAGTGAAGTTGTCGCGCGTCCGGCTGCGGTCAAGCCCGCCCCCAAGAAGGCGGCCTGAGTCCAGCTTCAGGAACGTGCCGCGGCGCGTGCCGCGGCAGGTTCCAGCCTCTGTATCGTTGGCGCGCCACGCGCGCCACGGTCAACGTCGAGGGCAACCTCCCTCCCTGTCTTCGACGTATTTCGAAACCGGCGGTCTTCGTGGCCGCCGGTTCTTTTTTGTCCGGCTTCAGTTCGAGCTGCCCTCGGAAGATTCGCTGCCGACGGGCTTTTTTCGCCGCAGGCGTTCGACGAGTCGCCCTGCGGAGCTGCGCCCGAACTTGGGAGCGCGCGGCGTTGAACGGAACTTGAGGCCGACGCGACTGACCTGATCCTCAGACAGATCGCGGACTACCAGAACGGCGCCGCCGACTTCGAGGCTATCGCCGATCTGCGGCTGATCATCAAAGCGATCGGAAAACAGTTCGGCCGCGGATTTGCCCGCCACGCGCGGGCTGAGTTTCAGCCCGTAGAAATCGGCCAGCGGACCCAAAGGCACATTGCCTGGCAGGGTGAACTCGCCGAACAGTTCGCGCTCTGCCTCGCGCGCGTCCGCCCCCTCGGCAAACAGCCAGTCCAGTCGAATCACCCGTCCCGGGGGTGCCAGGTAGTAGGCGTAATCCTCAACCTGCAGCGTGCTGGCTTCCTCGGGGGACAGAACACGACCGTGACGCACTACCAGCACCGGCCTGGCCCAGGCGGGCAAGCGACCGCGACCACTGACCAGGGCGCAGTCGGGGGCGACCCGATAGCCGACCATTTCATGCTCTAGCTGGCCTGGAAGGTCCAGCTCGACGCGGCGGGAGGGTGGATCCCGGCGCGGCACCGCCACGCCCAGACGAAAGGCTGCCCACGAAAGGCTCCAGCCCTGCACCAGCAGCGAGGTGAGCACCACCACGAAGCCGATGTTGAAGTACATCTGCGCGTCCGGAAGCCCCACCAGCATTGGTACCGAGGCCAGGAAAATGCCCACGGCGCCACGCAGTCCGACCCAGGACACGAAAGCCAGCTCGCGCTTGCCGTAGCCGAAGGGCCACAGGCAGAGGACCACCGCGATCGGGCGCGCGACCAGCATCAGGAAGGCAGCGATCGCGAGGGCTGGCAAGGCCAGATCGAGCAGATGCGAAGGCGTCACCAGCAGACCCAGCACCAGGAACATCAGCATCTGTGCCAGCCAGGTCGCAGCGTCCTGCACGCTGAGCACGTTGGCGAAGGCGCGCACCGGCCGGTTGCCGACCACCAGACCGGCCACGTACACCGCAAGAAAGCCGCTGCCTCCGAGAATATTGGTCAGCGGCACCAGTGCGATGGCACCACTGACCGCCAGCAAGGGGTGAAGCCCAGAGGGCAACTCCAACCGGTTCAGAGCGTGCGCCAGCACACGACCGCCCGCGTAGCCGGCGATGCCTCCAATGCCGATCTGCTGAAAGAAGCTGAGCGCGAGTTCGCCCGGCGTGACTGCGACGGGCGACATGGCCAGGCCGACCAGGAGCAGGGTGAGGAAGATCGCCATCGGATCGTTGCTGCCTGATTCGACTTCGAGCGTCGCGCCGACCCGTCGCTGTAGATGCAAGCCGTTCGAGCGCAGCAGAAAGAACACGGCGGCGGCGTCGGTGCTGGCGATGATCGAGCCCAGCAGAAGGGACGGAATCCATCCCAGATCGAGGATGTAGTGCACGGCCACACCGGTCATGCCGGCGGTCATGACGACGCCCACGGTCGCCAGCACACCGGCCGGCGCAAGCGCGCCTCTCACCTGACTGAGGCGCGTGCGCATGCCACCGTCGAACAAAATCACCGCCAGCGCGATCGAGCCCAGCGCATAGGTGATCTGGTAGTTGCTGAAGGCGATGCCGCCCGGGCCGTCTTCGCCGGCAAGCATGCCGATCACGAGGAACACCAGCAGCAGGGGGGCGCCGAAGCGGGTCGCCACCAGACTTGAGAGGATGCCCGCGAGCAGCAGCACGCCGCCGATCAGCATCCAGAAGTCGTTTGCCTGCAGGCTCTCCATGCGTTCTCCCGTGTCCAGCTTGAAGACTTGGCGACCTTGTGACCCCAAGTCAAGAAACTCCGGTCTCGGCGATTGCACACCGCATACCCGCGCATTACTTTCTCAACCTGCTTACGGCATTCGTGCACGCGCCGGTACAGGTGCGGCCATCCGCGAGCCCTCAGGGGGAGGCGACTGGATTGGGAGTTCAGATGAATCGGCTAGGCAGCAGCATCCTGGGCGCAGCGCTGACGGTGGCCATGCCACCGGCGTTGGCGTCTCAGCTCGTGGTGGAAGTCACCGGTCTTGAGGACGCTGAGGGCCCGGTGGTTGTGGAGGTGTTCGGCAGCCGCGTGGGTTTTCCTCGACAGCCGAGCTATACCTCGTCGGTTCCGGTGGTCGCCGGAAGCGCGCGCGCCGAGTTCACCGAGCTGGGGCCCAGCGACTACGTGATCCACGCCTGGCACGATCGCAACGAGAACGGCAAGGCGGATCGGGGCTTTGGCGCTGAGCCCTTCGGTTTCTCCAACTTGCCGGTGGGCGAGCGCGGCGACTGGGAGGAAACGCGAATCACGTTGGGGGTGGACCCACTCAACCTGCGCTTCGACTTCGGCCCGCTGCGCGACGACGATTGACGCAAGCACCGCCTTGGGCGGCGGATTGCCTAGCTGCGCTTGTCCATCCGCCGGTAGCCGATCGCCTCTGCCAGATGTGCCGCGCTGATCGTCTCTGCGCCGGCGAGGTCCGCCACCGTTCTTGCCACGCGAAGGATGCGCTGGCTGGCGCGTGCAGATAGCTGCAGGCGTTCGACGGCGGACTCCAGCAGCGTCTGTTCGCGACCGGAGAGTCGGCAGTGCGCCAGCAGTTCGGCCTGTCCTAGCTGAGAGTTGAGCATTCCACAGCGCGCCAACTGCAGCGCGCGCGCCGCCGCCACCCGAGCGCGCACCGCTGAGCTGGTCTCGCCTGGAGCCGCATCAGGCCGCAGCTCGGCCGCCTGCACGCGTGGCACCTCGATCTGCAGGTCGATGCGATCAAGCAGCGGCCCCGAGATCCGCCCGCGATAGCGCCCCACCTGCTCGGCGCTGCAGTGGCAGCGCCCCGACGGATCTCCCGCCCATCCGCAGGGGCAGGGGTTCATGGCCGCGACCAGCTGGAAGCGCGCCGGAAACTCGGCGTGGCGCGCCGCGCGCGAGATCGTGATGTGGCCCGATTCGAGCGGCTCACGCAGCACTTCGAGCACGCGGCGATCCCACTCGGGCAGCTCATCGAGAAAGAGCACACCGCGATGGGCCAAGCTGATTTCGCCTGGGCGCGGGTGAGAGCCGCTGTGATATCTGAATAAAGATGAAACTGGCAGGCTTTACAAGTCAGTGACTTAGGAGGATGTTCTCCGTCAGAAGGTGAGACTGGATGCTACCTAAAACTGGTACTGGATCTGGAGTTCGCACTTATGACGGAACTGGCTTCCCACCGCCCCCAGAGGCGCATCGGAACGAGCCGCCGCTCCCTGACTGGCAGAGTCGCCGTTGGGGGTTCCCAGGCCGTCGACTTCGAGTCCTCGCTGGAGCGGGACTGGCTCGAACAACTCGACTTCGACCCGCGGGTGATCGAACTACAGGTCCAGCCCTTCAGCCTCGAACATGAAGTAGAGGGGAGGCAGAGGCGGTACACGCCCGACGTCCTCGCCGTCTGGCAACACGGCTCCGCCCGCGAAACCGTCGTCTACGAGGTCAAGTTCAGAGACGACCTGCGAGACAACTGGGTCGACTACCGCCCCCGCTTCGTCGCGGCCACGCGGTACTGCCGCGAGCGGGGCTGGCGATTCAAGATCATGACCGAGCGCCGCATCCGCACGCCGATGCTGAGCACGGTGAAGTTCCTCCGACCCTACCGCCGGATCGAAGACCACGCAGTTTTTCGCGAGCGGCTGGTGGCAGGCTTGCGTGACATGGGTCCGACGACGGTCGCGCAGCTCCTTGAGGCCACATTCGACTCAAAGCAGGAACGGCTGCAGGCCCTACCTAGCCTGTGGAAGCTGGTCGCAAACTTCCATGTCGAGGTGGATTTCGGCAAGCCGCTCTCCATGCGCACCCAAGTGCGGAGCGCGACATGAGCGCCCCTCGCAGGGCAGTGATCTTGCTCCGACCCGGCGATGTCGTGGGATCGGAGGGCAGGACGTATCGGATCAAGGAACAGGTGTCGAGCGACTCTGTACTCGCCACAGACGTCGAAACCAATGCGCCAAAGGTCCTCAAGGCCGAGACACTCACCGCTGCTCCGACGCCCGAAGACGCTGCGCCGGCGTCCGATGCGCCGGCGCTTGAGGACTACACGGACGAGGAGTGGGCGGAAGCCCGCAGGCGACTCTCCATCATCACCCCCTTGCTCATGCTCGGTAGACGAAGCCGAGCAGCGGTCGGCGCTGCGGCGAAGAAGCACGATGTTGGCATCACCACGCTCTACCGATGGATCAACGCTTACGAATCCAGCGAGCAACTGACCGCGCTTATTCCCGGGAAGCGGGGCCGACCTGCGGGCCTAAGACTGCTGGCAGTTGAGCAAGAAGTAATCATCGAAGCGGCCATCAGGGACCGCTACCTCAACAAGCGTCGTCCGACCGAGCAGGAAGTGGTCGACTACGTGCAGCAGATGTGTCGAAAGGCCGGGACCAGGGCGCCAAACCACAACACCATTCGCGCGCGCATCCACGCCATTCCCAAGAATCTCGCGCTCCGTCGCCGAGGACGCGCTGATCTCGCACGCGGGCGGTACGAGCCGCTGCGAGGCCACTTTCCTGGGGCTAGCTATCCACTCGCAGTCGTCCAGATTGATCACACTCCGGGTGACGTCATCCTCGTGGACGAGCGGACTCGAAAGCCGCTCGGTAGACCTTGGCTCACGCTCGCGATCGACGTGTATACGCGCATGGTCGTGGGTCTCCACGTCTCGTTCGACAACCCGTCGTTCAAGTCCGTGGGCGCATGCATCGCCCAGGCGATCTGCACAAAGAGCGCCTACCTCAAGAGCCTTGGGGTCGAAGGAGAGTGGCCCGTTTGGGGCCTCATGAGCAGCATCCATGTCGATAACGGCAAGGACTTCCGTAGCAAGGGCCTGATCCGCGCATGCGAGAACTACTGCATCGATCTGCAGTGGCGTCCGGTTGGGAAGCCCGAGTACGGCGGCCACATCGAGCGGCTCATGGGGACCGTCGCCAAGGAGCTCGCAAAGATTCCTGGCAAAACCTTCGCGAACACGCGAGACCGCAAGGGCTACGACCCTGAGAGCGAGGCGGTCATGACCCTGAGGGAGTTTGAGCAGTACTTCGTCGACTACCTCGTCAACGTGTACCACAAACGCCTCCACACGCAGTTGAACGTGCCGCCTCTCACGCAATGGCAAAGAGGCATCGAAGGCTTCGGCGAGACTCCCGGCCGTGGCATGCCCCCACTTCCTGCCGATCCAGAGCGGCTTCGGATCGACTTTCTTCCGTACATCGAGCGCACCGTTCAGCGCTATGGCGTACAGAAGGACCACATCAAGTACTACGACCCTGTCCTCGACCCGTACATCAATGCCAAAGACGACAGTGGCCTGCCGAGATCGCATTGCTTCCGGTACGACCCGCGCGACATCAGCGTGCTGTACTTCATGGACCCGGGTACGAAGGCCTACGTCCGGATTCCTTACGCTGACCTGAGTCATCCGCCCATCAGTGAGTGGGAGCGTCGCGCCGCCGTCAGCGATCTTCAGAAGCAGGGTCGCGCTGAGATCGAAGAAGACGTGCTGTTTGCGACGATCGAGCGTTTGCGTGCGCGCATCGACGAAGCCGCACAGACCTCGAAGTCGGCACGCCGGGCACTCACCAAACGTCCCATGAGCCAGCCTGCTCCAGCGAGACCGTCATCCGCACATGACGGCGGCGACGACCTGAGTAGGTCCCCCGTTTCAGCAACCAAACAGCCAAGCGTTACCCGAGTGCCCGCCGACACGGATGAACTTGCGGATCTGTTCAATGAGCCCATCCAGCCCTTTGACGTGAGGTTGAATCGATGAACTACTCGCATCTGACGCCCGATACAGCCGAGCTGATGCAGGCCTCTCCAGAGGAGCGGATCGAGTTCTGCAAGCAGGACCGATGGGTTGCATATCCTAAGGCGCGCGAGTTCGTTGGGATGCTGGACGACCTCTACAACCACCCGCGTACCATTCGTATGCCAAACTACTTGCTCGTAGCGAGAAGCGGCAACGGCAAGAGTTCAATACTGGAGCACTTCGCCCGGCGCTACCCCTCCGATGTCGACGCTGGCGGCATGCCCGTGCTTCCGGTGCTGCACGTCGAGGTTCCACCTGATCCCACGGAATCGTCGTTCTACTCTGCGATCCTCTGGAGGATGATGCGAGGGCATCGCGAGAGGGATTCGGTCACCGCGAAGCGCCAGCAGACGGTCGCGATGCTTCGGCAGTTCCAAGTCCGTATGTTGCTGCTGGACGAGTTCAACAACATCGCCGAAGCCGGCAGATCCACCCGAGACTTGTTGGCAACCGTTCGCTTCCTTGCGAACGACGTGAAGCTGGGAATCTGCGCGGCCGGAACGGCCACGGCCATCAACGCTCTGAACCAGGACCCTCAGCTCAAATCACGCTTTCAGGGGTATGCGCTACCTGCATGGAAGCTTGACCGCGCCTACCTACAGTTCTTGGCGGCCTACGAGCAGGTGCTGCCGCTCGCCTTGCCTTCAGGGTTGGCCACGAGGGAGATGGCGACAAAGCTTTACGCGCTCTGCGGTGAGGCGATTGGCGAGTCAGTGAAGCTGCTGAAGCTCGCCGCTGCGCAGTCCGTCCGATCTGGCGAGGAGCGCATCACCGTGGAGACCTTGGAGAGCGTCCACTGGGTGGCACCCACGAAGTGGAGTGATGTCGCGGCCCTCATCTGAGCCCTGGCGCTGGGAGTTCGTTCTTTCTCGCAGGGAGGACGAACTCCTGAGTGCATGGTTGGCTCGCTCCGCAGCTGCCCACGGTCTGTCCTTCCATCGCTTTGGGGTCGACTATCTGGGGCAGCGGGCGTTGACCTACCGAGATGTCGATGTCTTTCCGTCCGCACGACTACTGAAGGTCATCGAGGCCGGATCGCATCTGAGTTCAGAGGCCGTGCTCTCCATGACGCTGGTGCCGTGGCTTGCCCAGCTGTCGTCTGGTGTTGGACGACCAGGGCATTTCGATGCGGTGCTGCCGCGTGCGCACGTGGCTCGATCCAAGTTCCGACATGGGCAGCAAGCCTGTTTTGCTTGCCTGCGAGATGGCGTGAGCTATCAGCGTCGCTGGCGGCTTCCGTTTGTCGTCGCATGCGAGCGGCATGAGGTTTGGCTTCGCGACGGGTGTCCATACTGCGATGCGCCGCTGGACCCGAAGATCGATGTTGCCGCACAACCGATGTGCCCTACGTGCTATCGGTCCTCGTTCGGGCCCCTTCCCGCGCAAGCAGGGCCCGACGAGGCGCTAATGGACTTGCAGCGCCGACTCCTCGTGGCAATCACCACTGGGCAAGGTCTCGTCATCGATGGCCAGGAGGTTCCCTTGGCGGATGCCCTGAGGGGTTTCAACTTTCTGCTGCGGATCGACCAGCGCCTAGGAAGATCGGAAGCACTCCCGAGCGCGCGGTCTCCACTCAGATTGGAAGGACGCCGGCTTCGGCTGCAGCGGGTCGTGGACGTGCTGGACAGCTGGCCCGATGCGATCGCTGCAGACGGGAAGAGGTGCGGCCTGTCCAGCAACCCCTTTAGCGGAGAGAGCTGCCCACTGTGGGTTCTACGCGGCCTATCTGGACTCCGCCAAGCGAAGCCCCGTGTACGTGGGGCCCGCGGTGACGAAGATCCTGTCCTGGAGATGCTTCGCCGCCGCCGGCCGAAGAACTGGAGGACGCGCTACGCGCACCGCCTGATGCGGCTCGCCGGGATGACTCGTGGGCACTGACCATCGAGGACGACGCTTCTGCGATGGGTGCGGACAGCTCGTCGCCAAGATCGAGCGCATTCAGGGGCGCGATGAGTACTGCGGCACCTGCTACAAACGAGAGTTTGTTGTCCGTCGCTGTAGCTGCGGCGGCTCAGTTCGAGCGCACGTCTCCAACCACGGTCCCTACGCGTGCAGGAAGTGCGAAGCAGCGAAACGGACCTGCGTTCGGTGCGCTGGGCCGGTGCCAAGAGCCGGGCTCCGAGTCGATGGCGGAGTGGTTTGCCCAAGCTGCAGACCCTACTTCCGCGAACCGCAGCCCTGTGAAAGCTGCGGTCTACTGAGTCGTCGTCTTTCGCGGCGCAGCGATGATCCGTTGGGTCTGCTCGTTTGCGATCGCTGCCGCAACAAAGCCTCGCATGCGACCTGCTGTCACTGTGGGCGATCGCGTGCGGTCGCTGGCAGGCTCTCGGACGATCGGCCCTACTGCGCACCGTGCGGACCTCAAGGGGGTGTCACTCACCCCTGTCCGGATTGCGCCGGGCCGGTCGCTGGAGCGGGGTCGGGGCGTTGCCGGCCCTGTCTCAACCGAGCCGCATTGGGACGCGAAGTCTCGCTGCATCTGGGAGGTTTGGAGCGTTCGGAGTGCCGCGGCTGGCTCCCTGACTTTGCCGCCTGGCTGCACGCCCGCTCGCCGGACTCGCCCATTCTCGTACGCAGTTTTGCTCGGCACATGGCGTTCGTAGCGCGCATCGACTCGCTTCTCAGCGGCGATCAGCGCGTGACCGAGGACTGGCTCTTGGGCCGCTTGTCCGTCAGCGATATGCGGCGGCACTTGCAGTTCATGCGCTACCTGGACGAGACCCACGGGATCACGCTGAGTGAAGCCGCCAAGCAAGAGGCGGCGGAAGACGAGCGGATCCGTGAGTGCTTGATGCGAGCGCGGCGGCAGGCGTTCAAGGATGTGGCGGAGGCCTACGCGAGCCATCTGACGGGTTGTGAACTCCCTGTTCGGACGAGACGCCAGTACCTGAGCGCTGCGATTGCATTCTGCGAACAGGCCAAGGTGGTCGATCAGGCCTGGTCTGTCGAGTCGACGTTGAAGTACCTGGCCAAGCGGCCTGGCCAGCGGGCGAACCTTGGCGTATTCGTGACTTTCTGCCGCCAAGTGATGGGCTGGGACGTGCCCCACCTTCCCGAGCCGCCGGCGCCGAAGGCAGATTCGCCCTCGGCCAAGAGGCTCCGGCAACTGATGCAGAACATTGATTCCGCCGGTGAGCTTGCGTCCTCAGCTCAGCGTGAGCGTGTCATTGAGTTGGCGTTCGCTCTGCCCCGAGGCTGCCTGTCGATGGCGTCAGTGGAACAATCGGATCGGGGCGTAGTGCACCTGGTAGTCAACGGGGCCCGGTACCGCGTCCCCGGATCTCTGAGAAAGACCGTCGAAGCCTGGGCCTCGGCGCGAAAGACGGGAATCAGTGCGGGGTAAGCAGTCCCTTCGGCCAGCCTTGAAGCCCATGATTCATCCAGGCTTGGCGGGCCGCTGGTGAAACGTCTGCGCCCGCCCCGTCCGCCTCGGAAGCGTGAAAGACGACCTCCACGACCACGTTGCAGTCCTCGAACGCCACATACGTGCGACGACGTTCTCCCCACGCCACTTCGACGAACGAGCAGTGTCGAGGCCTCGTGCCCGTGGGCCCCTCTTCGATGCTTTGCCAGTGTCGTGGCGCATCTGGGAACACCTCCGAAAGCGGTACGCTCCACCCAGCCGCCTCCCTCGCCAAGGGTCGAACATCCACCCCCGGGATGTTCTGAAGCACATCGAGGATCGGTCGCAGGTACTCAGGCGGTTCCTGCTGAGCGTCCGCCTCGAACTCAACCGGGCGGATGTTCTCCGTGGAGCCTGGTTCACCGACAGCAATCTGCGTCGCGTCGGCGGAGGCGTGCGCTGATCCCCCGCCTGTCGCCTTGCCTTCTTCTGTGCTCGATTGTCGCGATATGCGCTTTCTCCGAAGGTCCGGAAAGCGCACCACGTCATCGAACTCAAGGGACGTTCCCGTGAGACGGCCGGCGTCATTCTCGACGAGCCGCTTTGTCGGATCGCCACTGGCGGCAGATTCCGCGGGGTGCGGTGTGGTTTGGGTACGCGTGGCTGGCTTTGACTTTGCGGTTCCCGGCGCCTCATCGTAGGCGAGGGAGCTGAACGGAAACGGATGCGAGCAACTCAAGAGTTCGTGCACCACGAAGGTCTGCTGGGTCTGATCGCCGTGAGGTAGCCAGCGTCCCCGCGCTCGCAGGGTTGTGCGTCCCACAAAAGGGAACTCCGTACGGATGTAGCACTGAGGTCCGCCCGCGGCCATCGAGCCACCAATCCAGCGAGCGCTCTTCCAGCCCTCCTGCGTGCCCAGGATCCTCGCGACGTCTCCCGCGCTTCGCGCCGGAATTCCTGCAGCCAAGCGGAGGTAGGTGTGCTGATGTTTACGAAGACGCGACTGGTCTGGATCGTACAGGTGCTCTCGCTCCAGATGAGGCCTGAAGAGCTTGCCCAGCAGAGCGCTGGACGACCCGAAGTAGAACCGCGCCAGTTCCAGGGATGGGACGATGAGCCGCCTGCCATCGGGCAATCTCACGCGCACACAGTAGCTCTTGGTGTGAGTCTGGTGCTCACTGTGCTGTTGCAGGGGCAGGAGATAGTGGCCGTCTTCGCTGCTTCCTGCCTTGACGAGCTCGGTCGTTGAAGGGCCGATTACGATGTCGCTGAAGGTCTCGCGCGTGCCGCTGCCCACGGCTGTCAGGCGGCCCGTCTTGAAGACGTCGCCCACCCTGAGGATGGTGAGCATGCCAACCGACACATAGCGCTCAATCGGCGTCTCGGCGTGCCCCCTTAGCTCCGACACCATGGAGACCTTGGACAACGACACGCACACCGAGGCTTGTCGGTTACGGTCGATCGGGTTTGGGAAGTCCACTGGACCGAACCAGAGAATCTTCCACGGGTGGCGATCGAGGGGAAATGCGTTGATGGAAATGTTCAGAGCAAGTCTTGAAGGCACGCCGAAGCACCATGAAGCGCGGATCGATGTGGCCGCGATTGCGCTCATTCGTGCACGGGCACGTCAGGGCCGTCAAGGCTGCATGGAACCTGGTGTGGGTGCTGCCGCAACAGGCACGAGTACGAACCGTTCCGAGCTGCGTGTCAGGCTCGCCGATCGGCTGCCGCCTTACGCAATCGGTACGGCAGAGGCGCCATGTCACTGTGGCGTGCTGTAGAGCAGCGGTGGACAGGTTCGACGTGTTTCCGATAGAAGTTGCTGGCAGGCGACAACCCCAGTGCTGCCAGGTTTGCCCCAGGGAGCTTCGCCGCGAAGAGGAACACCATCACACGGGAGGTGCTCATGAACTCGTCTTCGCCAGAGACTGACCGCGGAACTTCGCCCCCGGGCGCACGCGGGCTACACATGGCATCGCATCTCAGCGAACCCGGCCATGTGGTCGTTGATTTCGCACGGCTGCCGCGGCTCGGGGCAGGTGATCGAAGCTATGTGTGGTCCGCGGTCGATGTGGAGACCGGATGGGCCTATGTGGAACTGCAGCCTGATCTCTCTGCAAACAGCGCTCGCGCATTCTTGGCCGCCGTGAGGGAGCACGCGAGCTTTCGAGTGCGCACCGTGGAGGCGGAGATTCCTGCGGTTGACGAAGCAGTAACTGCAGGAGTTACGCAACTCGACGAAGTTTGCGCGCAGCTTGGCGTTGACTATCAGGAGCGTCGGCGGACCCCTCACGCTTCAACCGCTGCGGAGGCGCTGCTTTCCAAGATTGCTCGCGAGGGTGAGCGATGCGCCTTGACCTCGGTCGCTGAGTTCTCGCAGTTCCTGAAGGTGTTCGTGGAACGTCACAACGAGACGTTGAACCCGAACAGAGGCACGCGCGAGACGCCCAAGCAGGCACTGAGCCGTTGGCGTTCGGAACGGCCCGACTTGTTCAAGTGGGATTCGGCGAGGCCCTAGCCGACATCAGCGTGCTACTGCGGCGGGGCCCTTCGCAGAAGGGCCTTCGCCATCGGAATGCCGGCGTGGTCAAATGCGCGCCTTCAAGTCGATCCCGCTGAGCCCCGATGTCCGACTCCGCCTCCCCGTTTTCGCGCCGCTGGGCATCGCTGCTGGCCGATCTGACCGTGCGTGAGCTTGATGAGCTTCAAGCTGCGGTCTCCGAGCGGCGGGCGGAGGCTGTGTATGCAGATCGGAAGCGAGTCCGCGCGTTGGTGATTGAAGCCGCGCACGCGGAGGGCTTTGCGCTCACAGAGCTTTTCGAGCTCGGCAGCGGAAGCCGCCAACGCTAGGGCGAGGGCAGTTGCCAAGCTGCTCGAAGGTCGCCCCGCTCCGCATAGAGGCCGGCTCGCGCGCGGGTAGTCGAACCGGCGCGGCCTCAGGGCTTCGCCCCTGACGACTGCTCACGGCGGTCGCCGAGCCTACCGGCGAGAAGGCCCAGTCGACGCTAGGTGCAGAGCTTGTGGTGCGAACTTTTCCGCCTCGCTCCTACGGACTCGCCTCGAAGCCGTCGGAGAAGACTTCGGTACCGCACCGGTTGGAGAACACGCAGTCGGCGATCTCCGGCCGATCGATGAAGGGGTTGCGATTGCCTTGCGCCGCGCATGCGCCGGCGTTTCGGCTGTGATCGCGAGCATCGGGTGGATCCAACTGGTGCCACTCGAGCAGGACCGACAGCATGCCCATGTGGGCGGTCGAAGCATTCAAACCGCCTGACGTGACGATCAGTGCGCGATCGTCCGTCAGAATAAGATCGGGCTCAGCCGCTCCGGTGACCGGGTGGGTCCCGCCCTCATACCTCACGTCGAGGTACAGGAGCCCACGAGCGATGTCGCCGCGTCGTTCCTTCCAGACCTCCCATCGGTCGGAGGCACGCCAGTTCGAGTTGCCTGGGTACACGCCGGTGCCGCCGCCAGTACCGTTGGTGGCCACCGTTGGCCGCTCGGTGCAGCTCGCTGTGCACCAGTCGTAGGGCAGGTTCCCGCGGCTTGCGTTGTAGCTGCCATCCGCCAGGTGCAGGTGGTGGACGTCGGTATACGGGTAGTTGTCGACGACGTTGTTGGGGAAACCGTAGCTGCTGGGCCAACTGTGCTCGCGCTGATAGTTGCGCTCACTCTTCAACAGCGACGCATTGCGGTAGACATCGACAATCCGATCCGGATTCATCGGGTCCTCGTCCGTGATCTCCAGCACCGACCAGACGTCAAGTTGTGTGGTGCTCGTGTATGGGATGCGTGTGTGGCCGCGGATACGGGCATGCAAGCTGGCGCGGGTGGCACCGGGGCTGCCAACCTCAAGGCCGTCGTAGTAGGCCGTCACGTCGGCGCAGGCGGTCAAGGAAGCCAGAAGCGTCAAGGCCAGCATGGGAGTTGGGCGCTCGAGGGACTCGGTAGGCTCTGATCGTACCTGGGTATCTTGTTTGCACCGACGCGGCGGGCGCAGGCTTTTGCGCTTCGTGCTCTAGCGGTGATGCGTCCGCTCGGTCGCGTTGCGCGTGTCAAGCTTTAGCGCGCGGCGGCTCGCGACAGCTCAGTGCGACTCGATCGAAGCGATTGAAGGATTGGTACCTGAGCCGGAGGTCTAGCCAAGCGGCAGCGTGATTCGGGCGCTCTGAGACGGTAGTCGACCCATGATTTTGTTCCTCGACTTTGATGGAACCCTGCACCCGCTCTGGACGTTCGAGCGCGGCGAGAACAGCGTCATCGCCGTACCTTACTCGGGACCTTGGCTCGTTGAGGCGCCGACGTTGGAGCGCATTCTTCAGCCCTACCTACACCGGGTAGAGATCGTGCTCTCGACTGCATGGGCACGGATGCGCGGCCTGGAAGCAGCTCGTGGAATGTTGCCGGCAGCCATCGCGGCGCGGGTGACCGACTCGATCTGGTTGCCTGAGCTCGCGATCGACTACCAAGCGTCCCGATGCTCGCGCTTCAGCTGCATCCAGATGTGGCTGGAGCGACGTCGCGCTGGGTATGCCGGACCGTGGTTGGCCTTGGATGACGACGATGAGCTGTGGCCTGCGGAGCAGCGGCATCGCCTGGTACATGCTGTCGGGACGTTGGCAGAGCTACTAGTCCAAAGCGAACTCGCTGTGATGCTGAGCCGCCACTTGGACTAGTTCACTATCGAGTATGCAAGCGGAGCTCATTTAAGCCGCATCGATTCTGAGAACTGTCGGTGGACAATCGAAAGAACGCCTGGCGATACGCCGCCAGGCGTTCATGGTCTGAGCCTTCGTCTTAGAGGGTCGCAGACTCAGAAGTCAACGGCGTGGCCTAGTACCACTGCACGTTGACATTTGTGAAGAAAGCTGTCCACGGTGCGATTTCGCCAGCGGTGGAGGCGAAGATGATGCCCTCACCACCCAGCATGGTTGAGCTACCAGGCGCTAGCCCGAGCGAAAACAGGGGATAACCCTGCATGTACGCCGCGCCCCCTGCGACCAGTTGGTATGACTGGTTCCAGATCCGATAGTCTACTAGACCAAACGAATCCGCAGACATCTGCACTTGATAGACCACGCCATCACTTCCGCTCCACAAATTGCTTGGCACCGGGCAATTTCCAGCTGTGCCGGGCGTTCCAAAACTCCCGTTAGCGTCGGGCGCCTTGGCGCACGAGCAACCCGCTAGGGTCGGCGGAACATGGAACAGCTCGACCTGGAAGCCTAGCCCTGATACACCGCAACTTCCGGGCTCTCGCGTGCCACTCAAGTCGCCCAATATGACTCCAACTCCCCAGTGATAAGCTCCGCTTGGGAATATGGGCTGCGTCCAATCATAAACCGCACGCAACATGAGCCCAACGTGGTGTTTGGAATTGGCCATTCCGTAGGTCACAACCTGGAACGACATCACTTGAGTCTGCGCGCTGGGGTTCCACCATGGACGCGGCACCTGCCAAAGCGTCTCACCGAACGTGGTGCCGCGCGCGCTCCCTCCGGGGCTAAGTGGCAAGGTGCTCCGTTTGCCAAGAATTACTCCGGACGGAACCGTGGGCGTCGCAGTGGTGTAGCCATAACCAACAACGCCTGCCGGACAGCCCGAACATCCGCCGCTAAGCTGCCAGCCTTGCCCGACAAGCCAGTTGACAGTTCCCGCGGAAGCGGTCATCTGGTAATCAGTTCCGCCGATGCCTTGGTCTGTCAGCATATAGAGCGGCGTTGATCCTGGCACTTGAAATGGATATAGATAGCCTTCAACTCTTGGGGTGCTTGTTCCCGGGTAGTATTCAAGATTAAACGTCGAGGGGACTCCTGCGCTTGTGTCGATCGCGTAGTAATGCGCTTGGAGCGAAGAGCTGTAGTAGCGGCGCAGAGGGGAAGTCGCAGGCGCTGGTTCTCTTTCCACGTAGATGACAGTGCCTTGATCCTGAAATCCATAGCCCAGTGCGGTGTTGTACTGATTACTATCTGTGGTGTAGAAGTGGTCAGTGAACTGGGGAGCGTTTAAGCCCCACAGCGGGATCAGGGGCACGCCAAGGGGCGCAGGAGCGGACTTAGCCGCAAACATGCCCATCGGATCGATCGTGGCGCGGCCAAGGTGCGGATCGGGCTTCGCTTCGATGTGGGGTGCTTTCGCAAAGGTTGGAGCCGCGAGTATTGCGGCAAGTATGAGGACGAAACTTCTTGCGTTCATTTATGACCTTCCGGTTGCTTTCGAGATGCGAGCGCTTGCGTTCCGCAAGTCGTTCCGCACAGCCACGGAGTGTCACACTCCCAAGTCGCTGGTCTGTTTCGAGAGGTGAAACTCAATGAGCGCTGCTGAACGTAGCCTCGCCGAAGCACCGTACGTCGGGCATCTTCACGCGACAACCTGCAAAATCTTACAGGCTGGGCCTTGGTGCCATGGTCCAATCCTGCAATGCTTTGAGCGAGTTCCTGCCAGCGCTAACGTGGAGGTGGTCGTTCATCTTTGTATTCGAGACCCCCAAGCAGGCCATAGCGAACTGGTATCCTTACACTTGGGCCCAGAGGTTCTGTGGACAGATGTCAGGTTTTTTTCAGGGCGGGTTGTCGTGTCGCCTCCGCTAGGGCAAGCGCGCGAAAGAGCGGGGGGCATTCGTTGTGAGCAATAGTGTCAACACCAGGGCGCTGAATATCTTGTCGTCGCCCGCGTTCTGGAGCTACGGCTGCGTCACGCTTTTCGTGCTCATCTGTGCCTTCATTAGCGCGCATTCGTCTGGAGGGGGTGACGCTTACAGAGACCTCTATTTTGTTCAGCAGATAGCTCAGGGTGATTCCTTCCCCGTTCAAGGCCCGTTGATTGGCGGAATCCTGCACCTGAGTGCGCTTTGGTTTTATGTGCTTGTTCCCTTTTACTGGTTGGGGGGCGCGTTTGGAGCGCTGTTTGGGATGGGACTGTTTGTTGGGCTTAAGTTCCCGCTGGCTCTATCTGTGGCGAGACGAGCAGGGTTTGATTGGAACGCTTCACTGGTGGCTGCCTTGGCTATGGGGCTTCCAGGGTGGACTATCTTGGCGCTGATAGCTCCAACTCATGCTGGCGCAAGTGAAGCCATAGTGCTGGCCTGCATCGCTGTGGCTCTTTCTGTTCGAGACGCGCCGCACCAGCTTCGACGGTGGGCATTGCTAGGCCTGCTTTTTGTTTTTGCGGTACACGCACATCCGGTTGCGTTCGTGCTTGCCGTCCTAATGGTGTCGGCTGTAGTTTTCTTTAGAGCGTCAGTAGCCGAATTGCTACGAGGCCTATTTACGTCGTCTCTCGTTTTTTTTGCGGGTATGGCGCCTGTGTGGTGGGGGATCTTTAGTGCCGAGAAGCCCGAAGGTGTGCAGGGTCTGGGCTTTTGGTCTTCGAACGTGCTGAGTATCGAGCGCATTGCAGACATCGCGCTGCTTCTGCGGTCTGTTTTTTGGGGTGGCGGTGAGTTTACATTGGGCTACTGGCTCGCTGAAGGCTCCGCATACGCATGGATTATGGGTGCATACTCCCTCGTTCTGGTTCTTTCTGCATTTGGGCTTCTGGCAAGCCTCGTTGTCGGATTGCATCGCTCGCTATCGCTTCTATTCTTGCTCCTTCTTTTTACTCATTCTGCCAGCGTTCTTGTCATACGCGATGTAACCCCATACTGGATGCTGTACGCGCACGGTGTGTTGGTGGCTTGCTTTGTCGCTTTGGGCAGCCTCTACTGGATCGAAAGGCGATGGCTGACGTATCTCCCCGCATTCTTGTGTGGCGCAGCAGCTGCGGCCACGCTCCTTGCTGCGCTCGGTTTTGTGAGGAATCCCCCGTCGACTTTAGCGTTTCCCACTTTTCAGTCCCCCGGGCCTGGGTTTATGGATGTCACGCAATTACCGATCGGGCGAACTCAGATCTCCCATCAGCAGGTCAACCTACGCCAGATTGAAGAGGCCGGGCGCTTGGTCTGTGCCGGGGCCCGTTTGTACGGTCATCTGGCAGTCTTGACGGACCTGAGCTTCGGGATTGGGCCACGTCGACTCTGCTCCGATCCATCGCGGTTGGAGATCGGGGGAAGTCCTGGCAGCGACGAGCACACCATTGCTGGTTTAAACCTCGCGGCGGCCGCTGCACTCGGATGGGAGGATCAGTACAGTGAGGACACTGGATTCTTGATAGCGAAGGCTCGCGCGACCGAGTTTGCGTCGAGTTCGTTCAAGCTAGTAGAGGGAGGTCGCTTTCCTTGGAGAGACTTCTCTGCTGTGGAGTCGCATGAGGCAAAGATCTCCGTGGAGCTGGCGGAGAATGAGGCACTCCTTTTGACGGATCGATCGGTTGGTTCGGTTCCTATTGAGGTGGTCGTAGAGATTCAAGGCCTCTCTACAATCGTACCGATTCACGCTGATCGCTTTGTTCGCATCTGGCGGTGTCAGCGGAGCCGTTCGTCGTGCACACTTAAGGTGTCAGTTGTTGGCGCTCCTGACACAACAGATCTCGTAGTGATCTCCTCCGAGCTGGCGGTTTCGGAGGGGTAGGTATCGTGACCTGCGCGGAGATTGTCGGACCCTTTGAACGTTGAGAGGATGGCTCCTGAGATCAGCGAGAAGCGCATGCGCAAGTCCCGATTCACCGACTAGCAGATAGTCAGGGTCCTCAATGAGGTTGACAAGTCGCCGGTTGCGGAGGTTGCCAAGAAGTACGGAATCGGTGTGCAGACGCTGTACGTCTGGTGCAAGCGCTACAGCAAGCTGGAGACCGCCGAGGTCAAGGAGCTGCGGAGGTTGCAGCAGCAAATCGCGCTCCTGTAGGTAAGCGCCCGCCCACCTCACCTTCCATCCTGACCTGATCTTCCCAACCGTCGCCGGTTTTCTCGATGGAGTACCGGTCGATGTCGTGTTCGGAGGCGTGGCGTGGTGGGCGCTTACATATCGACAGCCTGCTGGCGATCGAAGGCTAAGCGGCTGTCAGCGGCGGAGGCTCAACACATGGCGAGGTCGAGCGGTAGGTGTCGTCGCCGGACGCTTAGGGCTGATCGAGGGCACGGGCATTTATGGGCGCGTCTGGGCTTGGCTGATCTTCCCGCAAGCTGTCCACAAGGGCGTCACCCGGCTGTTGGCCCGAGCGGGCTTGCATGGCTGGTCGAGGCGGACGAAACACTATTTCGGTGGCAAGCCCTGGACCCGGGCCGTCGGCGTCCAGAACCTGTTGGAGCGGGACTTCAATGCACAGGTGCCCTGGATCAAATGGGTCAGCGACATCACCGTGATTGACACACAGGCTTGCAATCTGCGCCTATGCGTGGTGATCGACCTCTAAAAGAAGCTGGTCACGCGCTGATCAATGCATCACGAGTAGTATCGCAACATTGTTGTCTGTGTGGTGCGGATGGCAGTGTGGCAGCGACGAGGAGCATTTGGGGTCATCCTGCACTCTGACCGGGGTAGGCAATTCATCAGCGGGGACGCCCAGAGGATTCTGGGTCAGAACGCCTCAATGTTCAGCATTATTGCGTCCGGCTGCTGTGCCGACGTCGCCGCCTGTGAGGGCTCCTTGGGGCAGCTCGAGCGGGTGCGCGTGGACCCTCAGGACTACTGAACCCGTGCGAGGCTCGGGTCGACCTGTTCGACTGCATCGAGCGGTTCCACAACCCCCCGATGCGACGTAGAGTTGCTCGCCGTGACTACAGGTTTGCAGACTTGTTCAAATCGCCTGCGGATAAGAGGTAGGACCCCTAACATTGACAGTCTGGGGAACGGCGTTGCCGAGCCGAGTCTTGGGAGACAGAAAATGGAAAGTGAGCCGACGCAGGACGCAGGAGCGTTATCGAGCATCGCGGTAGTGAAGCCCGAAGAATTCACCATGACCATCCAGGGCGGCATGCTCGAAGCCCTCGGGATCAACATGTATACGACGCTGGGCAAGTGCCTCGTCGAGTTTGTCGCGAACGCCTATGACGCCGAGTCGCCGAGGGTGGACATCGCGATTCCTGTGGGGGAGATTGAGAAGGCACGCGACCAAGTTCGCAGGGCAGCGAGAGCCTCTGCCCTCGCGGAAGCCCAAGCGGCGGGGGGGCGCGCGCCCTCATCCCGCGGGCGGATCTTGCTCCTCGCGCTGCCGGAAGACATAAAGGTCACGATCCGCGATGCGGGCAACGGCATGACGCCCCAGCAGGTTCAGAACGTGTTCCTTCCGATTAATCGCAAACGTCGCATCGGCAACGATGGGCAAGAGACGAACCTTAAGACTGAGAACGGCCTGCGGTACGCGATGGGCCGGAAGGGTCTGGGAAAGCTCGCCGGTTTCGGCGCCGCCGGCGTTGTCCGCGTCGAAACCAAACGGCGCGGTCAGGACTTCGCCACGAGCTTTTGTATGCGGTACGACAAGCTTGTGGCTGAGCCGAACCTCAGCGAGGTCGTGTTGCCGGCGACGTATATCCCGGGGAAAGAAGTCCAAGAGAGCTACACGCTCATCGAGCTGTCGGCTCTCAAGTGCGACGCCGTGCGAAATAACGTCGATTCCATCAAGAGCACGCTCTCGGAAGCCTTCTTCGGCATCCTGCCGGCCGACTTTGAGATCAAGGTCAATGAGGAAGTGGTTGTGGCCGAAACGCCGAAATACGAGTTCACCTTCCCCAGTGGACCGAGAGTCGATGCCGAAGGCTTCGCCACGGTGCGGCTCGACATCGATGACATGCCTGAACCGCTCGAGTACCGCTATTCGGTGAGGTTTCGCGAGAAGGGCGCTCATCTTCCCGCGGCCAAGCGAGGCGCCCGTATCTACTGCAACAACCGGCTCGCTGCTGGGCCGACGCTCCTCGACCTGCCCACTGGCATGCACAACTTCCATGCGCAGTCGTATATGGAATGCATCGTGATCGCCGACGAGCTCGATCGGTTCGGCGTCGACATCATAAATACCAATCGAACGCACCTACGCCAGGACAGCCAGCTCGTAGAAAAGCTGCTTTCGACCGTTACCGAGTCGATGATGGAGGGGATCAAGGCGCACTCGAAATTCAGGAACGCCAGGGCCGAGCAGGACATCCAGGACAATCCCGAGGCGCGCATGCTGGATCGCGTCGCGCAGCAGCTTCCTCCACGGTCGAGAGGTCCGATCAAAAAGCTGTTGACCACGCTCGCAGCGCGCCATGGCGTAGACAGCACGGAGTTTAAAGAGGTCGCGCCGCTGGTCATCAATGCTGCGAATGCGAGCGAGGTGCTGATCAAGCTCATCGAGGTAGGCGCTAACCCGGAGTCGATCGAGAAAGTCGCCGGGCATCTGCGCGACCTTGCGGAGATCGAGCGACTTGATGCTCTCAAGCTTTACAGGGGGCGCCGCAACGGAATCAACGCGCTCAAGAAGCTCGAGCTCGAGGGCGAGGAAAACTGGAAGAAGAAAGCTTCGGAAACCCAGCTGCACGCGCTCTTCAAGAGCGATCCATGGCTGATCCGGCCGGAGTTCACCCGACCAATTGTCAGCGATGAGGATCTCAGCAAGCTGGCCTCGAAACTCGCTCGACAGATCGGCGTGGACTCCTTCACTCCGATGCAGAAGAGCGGCAAGGACGACCTCACGCGTCCCGACCTCGTCTTCGTCATGGCGGACAGCGCGATGCCATCGGAGGTCGTAATCGTTGAACTAAAGTCACCCACCCTCCCGCTCGAGCTGGAACACCTCACCCAGCTCGAGCGCTACATGCGAAAGGTCGAGCAGTTCATCGAAATCGAGCTGAGCGGGCGTTTCTGTGCCGTGCGCGGAATCCTGATTGGCGCGCTGCCAGATTCGACGACGACTGCCGAAGGAAGCCTTGATCTTCTGCACAAGATGAAGAAGGCCGGGATCCGTGAGCCGTGGGAGGTGGTGGGCATTCGAAGTCTGATTGAGCGTGCACTTCAGATCCATCAGGCCGCGATCGACACGTTGGAAGAGGAGCTGAAGGAGGACGACGAAGAGGAAGAGGCTCAGGATTCCCAATCCGCCGGTGACACATCCAACGCGCCTTACGCTGAAGGTGGTGTCGAAGCCACGTGATTTACGCTAGAACAGAGCCAGCACTTGGCGGGCGACAGCGCGCCCCAGGCCGAGTGGTACGCCGTTTCCAATCTGGCGCGTAATCGCCGTACGGTGTCCCTGCAGCACCCAGTCGTCCGGGATCTGCTGCAGGCGAGCGCCCTCGCGCAACGAGATCATGCGGTCCTCGTAGGGATGGATGTAGCGCCCCTTCGAAGGGTTCTGGAAGTCGCAGCGTAGGGTATTGGCCGGCGCGGAGGGGTCGATGCGCCCCCAGACGTCCGTGGCCTGGCACCCGATCCTATACCAGGATGGAGGGCAAAGGCGGGGGGCAACGCGCATCAGGTCGCGTCGATCGCCGCCTCGCGGCAGGTGGCGCATGCGCGCCGAGGCTAGTGGTGAATGTTCTGGCCAGATTTGCATCGGGTCGTCGCGCGCGATGGCCTCGAAGACCATCGCCGCCGTGGTCCGGGACGTAGGGGGCGGTGGCTCAGGCAGCCCGATTCGGGACGCAATCGTGAAGGAACGCCGACGGTGCTGCGGGACGCCGAAGTCGGCGGCGTCCAACGTCCACGTCGCGGTCTCGTAACCGAGACGGCGCAGGTTGCGCGTCATCGTTCGCCACTGCGCGGCGAGTAGAAACGGCGGAACGTTTTCGACCACCACCACCTGCGCATCGGTGCTGCGGGCCCAACGGGGGATCTGCAGGCAAAGCTTGTTTCGGATGTCTTTCGGGTCCCGTCGTCCAAGCGTGCTGAAGCCTTGGCAGGGGGGGCCGGCAATCAAGACATCAACGCGCTGCGTAGGCGTCATCGCCTCGATCGCGCCTACTAGCACGTGAGGACCAACATTGCACGCATACGAGGCGGCCGCGTGGATGTCCAATTCGATCGCAAAGTCGAGCTCGGCACCGTGTTCGCGAAAGGCTTGCCCGAATAGACCGGCGCCGCTGAACAAGTCTCCCACCTGCACTCGGGAGCGCAAGCGACGTGGGGAGGCCGCATGTCGAGCGGGGAGAATGCTGGGGTGCACTGACTTGCCTTGTGCGCAGATGTGCAGATATTATGCACAAATGGCGGCGCGAATCAACTCTTCACTACAGGCACGCATGCTCGGCGAGCGACTGCGCACGGCAAGGCGTGCTCGTAAGCTTTCACTGAAGAGGCTCGGCGAATTGACCGGTGTCCACCACTCCCAGATCTCCCGCTTCGAGCAGGGCGAGGCGGTCACATTCAGCGTGAATTTGCAAAAAATATGCAAAGAGCTGCGTGTTGGCCTCGCCCTGAGCGCAACTGATCGCTCAGCGCCCCTGAGTCAACGCATCGATGCGCTAGTCTGCGCAGCGCCTTCGATGGTCGAGGCGCTGGAGGCCTTCTTGACAGCGATGGAGCGGGTCGTGGCCAGTTCTTCGAATTCCGGGCGTTGACCCACACAACATCCCCTTCATCTCGTCGCTGATTGCCCCCCCCGTGCTCGGCGCCCGCGCGGCTCGTGATTGCGGAGAATGGTGGTCGAGCGCGATGGACTAGGACCGAACAGCGCCGACTTCGATTGCTTGGCCATCGCCCGGGGATCGTCGTCATGGTCGCTCAGCAGGTCGAGCACTTGGATGGAGTTGAATGCCGAGCTTCGGCGCGCTCTGCCGCATCGAAGGCGAAGCCAAGGACCAGGGCCTGCAGGGCGAGGCGCTGCGCGCCTGTCGCCAGCAGCACGCTGCTCCGTGGCTGACCAAGCTGCAGGACTGCCTGCAGGCGCAGGGGGGCAAGGCGCTGAAGAACAGAGGCCTCGCCGAGGCGGTGAACCACGGGCTCAGTCGCTGGCCTGCGTTGCTGGGCTACATCGAGGATGGCGGTCGACCGATCGAAAACAAGCCGATCGAAAACGCTATCCGCCCGATCACACTCGGCCGTAAGAACTGGCTGCTCATCGGCAGCACGAACGCCGGCCCGCGCGCCGCCGCGATCATGAGCCAGGTCGCCACCGCCAAGGCCAACTGCGTTTGCCCGTAGGCTTGGCTGAGCCACGTGCTGGCCCGCTTTCCGACTACGCGCAATCGGGACATGGACCGACTGCTGCCCATTGCGGGCTGGGCGGCAGTCACGGCCTGAGGCGAACCACCGCGCGAGGTCGAGCGGTAGGTGTCATCGCCGGATGCTTATAGATCACGTCCAAATCATGCTGCGGATCCCACCGAAGTACTGGGTGTCGCAGGTGGTGCGGTAGAGCAATGGTAAGAGCGCGATTCACTTGGCGCAGGCGTACGGGGAGCGGAAGCGCAACTTCGTCGGTCAGAGCTGTTGGGCTCGGGGATAATTCGTCTCAACGGTAGGTCGCGACGAGGAGGTGATCCGGAACTACATCCGCGACCTGGAAGCCGAGGACCGACGTCTGGAGCAACTGCAATAGCTGCGATGAGGCCGAGAGCCACCTTCAGGTAGCTCAACAATATTGGGTCGCGTTAGCACCCCGATGCGAACCGCTTTGAGCGGCTCACACCACTAAAGCCCCCGGCTTTGCCGGGCGATGCTTACTCTGCCCCGGAGCCTGCACCTGCGGGAGAACGGTTCACGTGGCGAGACACGTCGTAGTCATTGCCGAAGCTGTCTAGTGATCCGCATCTTCGCGCACGCAAACACTTGGCGCCTCCTGCCGTGCACATCAACGGGCTCGGGAGCTGACAAGGCTGTCGGGGCTGAGGCGCAGGTCCCCAGTTATGCGCAGGGCCAGAAGGAGCCGGCCGAGTCGAGGGCCACCCGGGTGCAATTCTGCTGATTGCGCAACTCGGCTCGGGTGAGACTTGCTCCGTGCTACTCCGGGGAACCTCCTCTTGGAGCAAGCACGGAGCGCGTCCTAGGAGATCACCGCTGGCAATCGGCTAAGTTTGATCGCGAATATCAGTTGTTGGGCCATTGCGCTTCACGGAGTCGATCCCGGCTTCTCGGCCTTGCGGAGTCGAGTAATTTTCGCTTCTTCCAATGACTTGTCCGTTTGAGGCTTTCAGCACAAAAGTATAGGGCTGTGCCGCGAGTGACTGCTTTCGCTCATACCGGTCGTCGAATGGGCTGTTAACCTGGCACGAACGAATACCAGCCTCAGCTCCTTGCTTCGTCGAGTAGTTCTCACTGGTCAGAATTACTTCGTTGTTGCCGGCGCGAAGAACGAAGGAGTATGGCTGAGCCGCCGAAGATCTCCGCAGGATGTAGTGTCCAGACATTGCATTTCCTTGTTCGAAAGTAGGGGATCAAATCGTCCGCTCAGATCACCAGAGGGACGGCGTGGATATTCCGCCGGACTCTTGTCATCTCAAGGGCTGGAATTGAGAACAAATGCAAATGGTGCTCCGCGGGAATTCCTAGCGCAGGAGTGGACTTACGCCGCCCCTGGACTCTGTCAAGACATTCACCAGCATGCACTGCGCAATGAACCCCTGCGTCGGCTAGGTTCGAGAGATGTCGAGGAGCGACGCCTGCTCCGGTCCAAAATGGCCAGTCGGTCTCCTGCTCCTGATCGCCGTTTCGCATGCGATCCATTATTCAGCGCCGATCATTGACGACAGCTTCGCAGCGAGCTCGCTCTGAACTTGAGGATTTGAAAGCGTGCCCAAAGCGTGCACGAGCCGATGCCGCTGATCAGCAGGCCAACGGTCGTCATCGTCGTCCAGCGCGAGCCAAGGTCCTTCGTAGTCAGGTCGGCGTTGCTCAAGCCACCACTTGATGCAGTCGAAGCGGTTGCACAGTGCGGAGCGGTAGTCGCACTCCATTCCTGGCAGCCAGGTCGAGTCCGAAACGCGCTCAGCCAGAGAGTCAGGAAGCATCCGTCGGGCGGTCTCCAGGCCCTTTGTATAGGCCCACATACTGGAGATCACGATTTCGATCCGCGGAAGGTAGGGCTCAAGGATTTGCTGGAGCTTGGGGGCTTCGACCAGCCACGGCCCCTCGTAGGTGTTGGCGGTGACGCGACCGGCGCCTACCTCGAAGATCCACGAGGGGTGAAGCGTGCCGTCGTAGTCGAGGAAGAGGATCATGGGTCGATAGGTCGGAGCAGGGCCTCCGCGGCCGACAGAGTGTGTCCTCGCACTTTAGCCGGAAGCTGTGCGTCCAGTTGGGGATCGAGTATTCGGTCTTCCGTGTGGGGAGCGGTCCCGTCAGCGGGTGACCGCACCTCGAGGAGTTCGAAAGCCCCGCGTCCTTGCGGCGCCTTCGTGGTGCCGGCGACGGGCCCTCCGGGTAGGGTTGCCAACCGAACTCTGGTGATCAGGTCAGGCCGCGGCTTCGGCGGCCAATCGCAAGGCGAACATTCGAGCCGTGTGGCCGACGCTCCCGGTTCCAGACGCTGCGCGACGGGATCGGTGAGCAGCTCTTCAAGCCAGGGCCTGAAGGTCGGAATCAGGTACGGAGCTTCGTTGATTCACCGCTTTGTAGCCGTGATTCTCCGTATCGGTCGAGCTTCAGGGGCCGAATCGGCGGATACTCGAGGTGCCCTTTCAGCGGATTTCACAGCATCGCAGCCGGGTGCATCTGCAGCCAATCACGAGGGGGAATGGGGATGGCTGGACCGAAGTACTACCCGATCTTGAAGTGGAAGCGCGGCGAGCAGGGCGCGATGCGCCACCTGGACGTCGCCGATCAGTCGCTGATGCTGCCTATCCTGGAGGTGATGGGCGCTCCCGGTGCAGACCATCGGCACGTGCTGGGGCGTCAACTGGGCGACGTCCGGGCGAAGGACTACCCCTTTGGGATCGACGGCCGCACCCTCTGGACGCCGGGGGCGGGCTTCAAACCCCTCATCAAGCTGTGTGGCCAGCTTCAGAAGGACGGTTATCAGGCACACCCGGTGATCGGCGTTCAGGACCTGCTGGCCAACCTGGCGGACCTGAGCCTGCTCAAGGGCCTGCCGTTGGTGGTGCTTCGCTTGCGCCTGCAGATCATCCTGCTTGACTCCGTGCTGGCGGCGGTCAAAGCGGTTCGCAAGGCGATCGGGAAGTCAGCGCAGCTGCACGTGGTGTTCGATTTTGGGCCGATCGGTGAAGCGCCGGAAGGTGGGCTGCGTGTCTTCGTAGAGCCCTTTGTCCAAAGTACCTTGACGGCCGGGGACGCAAACTTCGTGGCGATGGCGGGCGGGTCGTTCCCGCTGTCCCTGGGCGGATTTGCTTTGGGCGTGAACAACCGTATCCGGCGCAAGGAGTGGCACGTCTGGCAGGACTTGCGTCAGCAGCCGGGCTGCGAAGAAGTTCGGTTTGGTGACTTCAATGTCACCAATCCCGAGCCCCAAGAGATCGAGGATCCTGCAAAAATGAACCCTGCTGCCGCTATTCGCTACGCGAGGGAGGGGGAGTGGTGGCTGCTCAAGGCGCGGGGCGCCAAGACGTCTGGCTTCGGCCAGTACAACACCCTTTGTCGCGCGCTGGTGGCCAGTGCGGAGTATTCAGGCGCGGGCTTCAGCTACGGGGACAAGCGCTATCAGTTCCATGCGCTCAACAACAATAAGCCCGGCAACTTCATGACGTGGCGGCGAGATGCCGCAAGCCATCATCTGGTGCTGACGGTTCGTCGCCTGAACCAGCTGATTTGACGCGAAGCAGGTCACGATCCCGCAGGGACGGACGGGTTCGCAGGATGCTGGTGACCCACTGCTTGATGGTCACCAGGTCCGAGAGCTCGGTCAACTGGCGATAGAGCGTCGCCCGGTTGGCTGAGGAGGACACCCTCGCGCCGAGTTGATTGCGCAGGATCGTGAGCACCTCGTCGCGCCAAAGCAGCGAGACGATGCTCTCGGCCTCTTGTCGCGGATGGTCGGCCGTTGGGCGCACCCGCTGCAGCGAGATTTCGCCGTTGGGGCCGCGGGCGGCCTGCAGGATGCCCCACCAGGCGGGGAGTAGGCGTTCGACCTGCGGCACGAAGGCGGGGGTTGTGACGATGGTGAGGGTGTCGAAGACGCGGTGATAGGCGTGCATCTGCCGGGCCAGGCGATCGAGCGTGTCGAAGTCGCTCTTGATCTCGAACCCATCCAATCGTCGGCCCAGTTTGGCGACGTCCACGCGGGTGCTGCCATGCTCGATGCCCAGCTCCTCTACCAGCAACTCGTCTGGCGCCAAGCCGGGCAGCAGCCAGGCGGCCAAGGCCTGACGAAGCTCAAGTTCGCTGACGCGCGGATGGTGGCGGCTCATAGTGGGATTATGCCACAGGCTATGCCATAATGCCAGTATGCCGAAAGGAAAACAGCCTATCGATCCCCGCATTCTGGACGCCATACCGCGCATCCGGGCGGCGATGGCTGGCCAGGGGCACCGACAGCAGGATGTCGAAAAGATAACATCCGTGCCGCAATATCAGATCAGCCGGATCCTTCGGGGAAAGCGCGCCCGCATGAGCCCGGCGGTGGAAGCGCTATGCCGATATGCCGGAATAAAGGTCAGCGCCGTTCGTCCGACGTCTTCTGCCGAGCAGCGCGTGTCTCGCGCCGTAAGACAGGCTTTAGCGGACAATCCTCACGGCGCGGAGGTCTTGGCCCGAATCATTGAGGCCCTTACCCCTGCGTTGGCTCGCTTGCGTGACGCGCCGGCCGCCCGAGCTGACAAGGAGCTCCCATGACTGTCCTTCCCTACCGTGACCTGATGGCCACCCTGCGACGCCTTGGCTTGAACAAGCGCCAGGTCGGCGCCCTGCTGCCTGCGTGGTGGGAGCTGCCGATGGCGGCGGCGCCGTCGGGGGCGTGGGAGTTCGCGTTGATGATCAGCCGGCGACTGGGACTGGATGCGGTGGCCCTGGCGCGTGGTGAACTGGTGCCCTTGGGCGCTGTCTCGGCGCCGCGGTTCAAACACACCGCCCGCGTCACCGCTCAAGACCTGGACGTCTCGAGCCGCATTGCCGGCGCGCTGGCCAAGGCCATCGTCGCCGCGATGCCGCCCCAGCCCCCCGTGCCGAGCCTATCTGCCCAAGAGGTCCGGGCCGAGATTCTGGCCAAGCCCGGCGGACGCGTGGACTTCGACAGCTTGCTCACCTTCGCTTGGGAGCGCGGCATCCCGGTGATCCCGCTGCCCAATCTGCCCACGGGCGTGAAGAAGATGGACGCGGTGGCGCTGAAGGTCGAGTCGCGTCCGGCGATCGTGATCGCCCGCAAGAACGACTCCAAGGCTTGGCTGAGCTTCCTGCTGGCCCACGAGTTGGGCCACATCCTGCTGGGGCACGTCCCCGCCGGCGGCTCGATTGTGGAGGGGTCGCTGCGGGACACCGCGGACTTCGAGGCCGAGGCCGAGCTCGACCAGCAGGAGCAGGAAGCCAACGCCTTCGCCCACGAGGTGTTGGGAGGGCGCGAGGTTCAAGACGCCGTGTCCCAGTGGGGACCCCGGGCGACGATGATGCAGTTGGTGGATCGGGCGCTTGAGGGCGGGCCGCGGCTTCGAACGGCGCCGGGGCACCTCATCCTTCGCTACGCCTTCCTCTACCGGCGCTGGGCCGATGCCAGTACCGCACTCAAGTTCCTGACCGATGACATGGACGCCCAGGCCACTCTCGTCGATCGCATGGCGTCGCAGATCGACACCAATGCCATCGCGGATGACCTGCAGGAGTTCGTCGAGCACATCACCGGGGTGGCTGCCCGGGCCGCCTGATGCGTTCGGTCCTGCTGCTGGCCGACAACGATGTTCTCCTGAGTGCAGCGCACTGGGGACTGCTGGACCTTGTTCCGGGTCTTGTGGGGGCTACCTGGGAGCAGATGGCCGTCCTGGACTCGTTCCCTCACCGCGTTCGCCGGGCGGACCCCAAGCTCTTTCGGGACCCATCTGTGGCGGCCGACCTGTCGACCCGAGTGGACCGGTGTGCCGCCCTGCCTGAGCCTTCACCAGACGCGATTGCAGTCTTGCAGGGGCAAACAGGCATCGACCCGGGCGAAGCGGTGCTGGTGGCCGCCCTGCTCAACCAGTCGGGACGAAACCTGGTGACGGGCGACAAGCGAGCGCTGGGCGCCTTGAGCGCTCTGCACGCAGCGCTGGGAGAAGACGCTCTGACGGGGCGGTTCCTTTGCACGCCGCAGCTGCTTTGGCACGCCTTGTCCGCGCTCGGGGTCGATGCCCTGGTGGAGCACGTTCGGCGCTACCCGGACTACGACAAAGCGACCTTGGCCGTCTTTGGCCGGACCGGACCACGCTCAAAGGAAGACATTGAGGCGGGTCTGCGCTCATACCTGGCTGATCTGGACCGCGCCGCGCCGGGCCTGTTAGTCCGTGCGTTCGGACTTGATCCACCGGCGTAGGCAGCGGCGAGGGCGGGAAAGACCCCTGGTGCGTCTGACCCCTGCATTCTGACTGTCGCGTCGCGTTCCGGAGGCCAAGGGTCGCCTCTTCGTGCCGAGCGGGGTCGGAGGCGGACGCCCCGAACGGGCCGGCTGACGCCCTCTGCGATGGGTGGGGAGTCCCCCAGAGGGCCGTCTTTAGCGCGAAAACCCGCCTTCTCGCTATGAAATCCAATTGAAGACGGGACGGTCTGGTTAAACATGGAACTGTACCCTTGGCTTTTGGGCTCTTCGGGCTCTGGTCGGAACCAACGGCCGCTGCCGACACCAGGACGGCAGCGCGGCCCCAGCGGGTTTCAATCGAAACGGCTGAGAAAGTGGCCGCGCAGGCGGGGCGCGAGCGTCTCTAGAACGCTCGGGTTTCCGATCAAGTCAATGTCGCGGGTCAAAGGCCACGGCGGCAGCAGGGTTGAGGACGCCGAAGGTATCGGCCTAGATGGCGAGAGCGCAGCCTCGCGTCAAGACCAAGTCAGCCTAGATGTGGAAAACGGATGGAGATCGAGGTGCGCGAACGCTCCGCGGGCCACCAGAACTTCGCCGTCCCCCTGGTCTTCGCCCCCGGGTCGTTTCGATGCGGCAGCAGGACCGGAGCACGCAGCGATGGGTCGGCCGTGTAGCGCTGAATCTCAGCGGCACGCAATGCTGCAGCCATTGCGAACAGATCGTCGCTCGCGGAAGCGTGGTGCGGACTGGGGCAGGGAGCGTACGTCGCTGTGTCCGGCGCCGAGCTGCGCTCAGGAAGAGTGAGCGCACGGTGACATGAGGTCAATCGCGCGATGTCCGCGCCGGAGCATACGGACCTGACGACCCGCCCGGCGACGCTCCCTTCGCAACAACAGGGCCGGCCTCGGAATACTTGATGAGCCAGCGATTTGCTCGGTGGTGAGGCGACCCTTGCGCGTGTCCGTCCTATCAGGGTGACTGAACCTACCTAGCCTCGGATGGTACGGCTGGGCGGGGGCAGGTCAGGCCATAATCGGACGCCGACTGTATAACCATCGGGAACACCCATGACGCACAGAAACTGCGAGCAGCAACGTGTGCACGATCAGGCTTGGCGTCAGGCCCTGAAAAGTCGCTTTCCGAAGATCTTTCCCGCCCGGTGCGAAATTGCTGTCTCAGAGGGCTGGCTACCGTTGCTGACCGAACTCTGCGAGCAACTGCAGGGGCTGGCAGATGCTGGCGAAGGCCAACCCGAAGCTGTTGAGGTCAAGCAGAAGTTCGGTGAACTACGCCTTTACTGCAGGCTCGTAGGTGGCCCATCGAAAGAAATTGCGACGAGGGTCAGAGAGCATGCAGGTGGAGTGACCATTGACGTCGGTCAGGACTCAGCATTCGACAAGATCATCGACGAGGCCCGGCGGCGTTCGCTCCGAACTTGCGAGACCTGCGGCGACGCAGGCCAACTCTGTGAGGTGCGCGAAGTTGTCACGGTGCGATGTACGCGGCACGCGCAACGATAGTTGAAAGGCCTTAGTGACCTGCCCGTGGAGTAGCCCCGCCCAGAATCGTGAAGGCGGCAGAGAAGGCAGTCGCGAAGCGTTCGTAGGACACTCACTACCGACTCACTGGCCACCAGGCACGTAGAAGCCAATGCCCGACAAGCTCCTGATCCTGCCGGCGCCGCTGGAATCCGTCTCAGCCCTGATCTCAGGAATCGAAACGGAGCGTCCGCCCACCGCCGTCGATGCCGCGACCTTCGTCCTCCTGGCGTTCGCCGCCACAGGCACAATCGACAAGCCACTTGGAAACGCGAGCCGCTTTCTATCGGATGCTGTTCAGTCTCTGCGATCTCCTGAGCAGAGAACAAACGCGATCGAGCAGGCCCGAGAACTCGTCTACGCTCACCGGCTTGCGGCCACACTCATCAAGGCGTGCCGCAATCTCGGCCTCGGCCTCGTCACAGCGAAAGAGCTGGAAGGGATCCGGCTCTATGCGCCTGACGGATCGTTCTCCAGCGACATAGCGGACCAGATCGACGCCAGGCAGATCTTTACCGTCGAAACGCGACATACACCGTTCGCTGGTCCGCGTGACCAGGTGGCGGCGCTCATGGCGCTGCGCTCCGACTTCCGCGAGTTCTCGAACGTAGAGGCCTTCGCCGGCACCGGCAAGACGCACCTGATCCGCACTTTGCTCGCTGCTGATCCCCCAAAGGGCTCGATCTACATGGTCCAATCGCGGGACCAAGGAATTGGATTGGGCACGGATGCCAACCCGGATGTTGGCGTGCTGACGTGGTGGCAAGTCCTCAACATGTCGCTTGAGGCATTCGTTCATAGGCACCGCTTTGCCAAGATGCAGCGCCATCCCTACGGCGGCTTTGGCCAACACCCCGAACTTCTCAAGAAGCGCGCCGCGGAGTTCGAGGTATCGGAGTCGCTGATCGAAGCCGCGTATTGGACGCTACGCCGCTGGGCTCCTAGGAATGAGCGAGACATCGCCAGTGTCCACGTCCCCTATCCTCTTCGCCCTGATGGCCTAAGCGGAAATCTGGCTACCGATCAACAGAGAGTTGCTGAGCTCGCACGGCAACTCTGGTCCCAGCAGGATGGTCTCCTCCATGGTCGATCCGCAACGATCCCGCTGACTACGAGCCTCTACGCCAGATTTCTCGAGCGCAACAACATTCCGCTTGCAGTCCAGGGCACGATCTTTCTCGACGAAGCGCACAACACACCCGCAGCACTCGCCCGCCTCTTGGAGGCCCATGAGGGCGGTGCCGTATGCTTCGGAGACAGCTACCAGGCATTCGGCCGCCGACCGCCCGCATGGCAAAGAGGCCGGCAGCTCACGATGAGTCAATCAGTTCGCTTCGGCGGAGCCGCGACAAGCCTAGTCAACAGTGCGATCGATCTCCTTGACAAGGATGCGCTTGGCCAGCGTGTGTTGCCGAACGTCACCATCAACACCAAGGTGATGACGATGCGAGGTGACGAGGGCCGCAACGCCGCTGGGCTACATGTTTACGGGAGCCCAGCAACGCTGCTGCGGGACGCGATGAGGTTCCTCTCGCATCGCCAGCGCGTGTACATCAACGGCTTCAGCCAAAAAGCCTGTAAGGCATGGGCGGAACACGCCAGCACCGCGCTGTCCCAGGACCGCGCCGGCGCAGGCGCCGGACTACTTCATCGGATAGAGGCGCTGGCAAAAGCCTCGGACGATCCGCATCTCCTCGGGTGGGTCGTGCAGTCCTTCTCGCGCCTGCAGGACTCGGCGGGCGTCGATCTTGTACTCGACGCAAGCACAGACCCGAACCGGGCCACATGGCTCGTACTTGCTGAGTCTTCGCGGAACCTAGAGAAGCCAGTTGTCGCCATTCATCCCTGCTGCTTCGCCCGCGAGTTGACGAACGATCACATCAAACACTACTACGTCGCGGCATCGCGAGCGCGCGAGACGATCTGGCTGCCTTCGAACGCTTGGCGTTAAGGGACCCCGCGCGGACTTCACGCGTCGCCTGGACCTAGGCCGGTGTTGCGCCCTGGGTGTGTCGCCTGATCGCGGCCTCAACCAACTTGGCTGCCCTCGGGGCGTCAATCAGGTGGGCCGAGTTCGGGCGCGGGGTGATGATCGAAGAGATCTCGTTCGCGCTAACCACAGCGCCCGTGTCGAGATAGTCTGCTTTGCATCCGACCGCGGCAACCACCTCGCGCTTGATGGCAAACACAACGTGCGAGCAGTGCAAGCAGATTGTCGGCGAGCTCCCCCAAGCCCGGATATCGTGGGTTCCGAACTTCACGCGGTTGTCCTTCATGTAGACGGTCTCCGTCTTGCTCCGCCGGCAAACAGGGCAATGCCACTGGTCGTCGACTGCGTTCCAACGCTCCGCGTTGTAGGGTTCGGAGAAGAGGATCGCCAGAAAGTTTGACGGGAGCGAGCGCCCTCGCGCAGCTCGCTCGAGTCGCCAGCGAGAGAGGTTGGCAGAGGCCTTGGCTCGCACGGGCCCGAGCGCCTTCACCAAGCCCTCGGCGCTGATCCACTCCCGAACGGTCGCCGGGAGAGTGCGCCAATTGAGCACGGGAACCGGATCCAAGTCGGCAGCGTGCGGCTCGTACCAATGAGCATTTGTCGCCGCAGCGTGAGCGACCTCATGGATTAGGCGAATCCGGAACTCGTAGGTGGGCTTAGCTGCGTGCCAGATTCGAACTACGGCTTCTCCGTCGATCTCGTGTGGCGCGTGGTCGCGAACGCGTACGAAGTCTCTGATCTGGCCGGGTGTGAAGGAGAACGATCGAGGGGCTTCTACGAGCTTCTTGGCTGCGGTGTCAGCGTTGTTACAGTCCTCACAAACGAGGATCTCTTCAAACGCAGCAAACGCTTTGCCGATACGCGCAGCAAGCCCGAAGCCCGATTCCTGCGGCGCCTGCGTCCCAAAGGTTTCCAACGCGGTTCGGAACGAAGCCTTCAGGACCTCGCCCATGTGGTCATGGTGTATGACCAGCTTGGCTAGCACCTGCCCCTTCTGACCACGTCGCGACAGTCGAAACTTGTCACGTCCACAGCAAGGGCAGAGCCAGGCTTGCGGAGTTCCGATCCAATTGCTGTTGAGTTCGAGCGCGTCAGAACCGTGGAACGAACGGATCCGCTTGGACAAGGGGGAGTCGAACCCGTCCAGGTAAGTGATCTCGCCGGCAGCGACGGACGCGACCAAGACTTCAAGAGCTTCTCGACGCAGAAGCGCGCGCTCTTCATGGGTGAACCGCGCGTGCTCCGCACACCAGGCGTCGAAACGGCTGTACCCGAGAGCGTGACTCATCGTCTTTACCTGCCGTGCTCTTCGCCTTCCACGTATCGGAAGACCACGCCCTGTGAGGCGTCGAGTTCTGCCGGCGGCGGAGCGAAACGGGTCGCCTCACTGAACGCGTTGATGAACGAGCGATCGACGCGTCGCGTGCCGCTCTGGCGGATCCACTTGAGGTTCAAGAGGCGCCCTTCGGCGTCGATCTTCGCCATCACCGAAAGGGCCGTACCAGGTGCAATGTCTGCAGGCTTCTCCCAGCGCTCAAGCACCTGGGCCAGGACCGACGCCCTCCATTGGTCGCTTTGCGAGCAGCGATCAACGTCGACACCCGTTGCCGTCAGCAGGGCGTCCGCAGTCGTCGGGTCCAGCTGGAACTTGATGTCGCGCTGCGTCGAGTCGCTGGGGTAGTAGCGGACCAGCAACGATTCCCCGGCGTGAAGCTGCTGGAAGACCTCGCAGTACATCGAGCCCGCTGTTCGCATCCGAAACGCCACGAGTGTGGGGTTCCATTCGAACTCCGATTCGCGTGCGCCGGAGTAGCTGATGGGCGCATGCGAGTCCACGCGCAGCATCAGGCCTTGCCGGCTAGAACCGAACATCCTGCCGCCGCCCAAGCGGAGAAATCCCCAGATGCTGCCGTCACTGCGGCGCATGATCATTAGCCGATCGCCGCCGGTGTTCTCGATGAATGCTTCTTCGACTGTCCGATCCGTCATCGCGTCGACACGCGATTCGAGCTGCCAGCCGGAAGCGATCACTCCTGAAGTGAAGCAAAGAAAAACTAGGAAAACACTTGCGGATTTCATGAAGACACCAGGATCTGGGGTGGATAGGTGGGGCGGAACGGCGGTTGTGGGAGGAGGGTAGATCAGGCGCGTCCCGCCCGGGCCGCTAACCATCGAACTCGTATCAGCAGTTCTCCTACCGCTGAGCAGTTTTCCTACCGCAGCGCCGACGCCTCGCCATGGCGCTGACACCCGCATCGATTCCGGGCGGCTCTTGGCGATGTACCCATAAGCTCCACATCACTGCGGGTTGCGGCCAAAGATCCTTCTGCCACGCGATCACCCCCGCTCCCAAGGGGCCTCGTGGTTGAGGAGGGTCTTCAGTGCATCTGGGTTCGGCGGTGGCGCGTCCAGCGCATCCATGAACGCTTTCATCTGCCGGGCCGAAAGGCTGAAGCGCGTGCGATCGGTGAGCAGGGCCTGGGCACGCTGGACGCTCGCTTCGACAACAAAGGCGGAGACGGACGTCCTCAAGACCTCCGCCGCACGACAGATGAGCGCTTTCTCCGCTGCATCGACGCGAAAACTGACTCTGGTGTGGCGGGGTGGCCTGGGCACGCTCATCCTCCTGATCCCTGACACAGCGGCGCGCGTTCACGGTGCGCCGGTGGCTTCTCGGGTGCAACACCTCAGGCTGTTCGGCCCTGTGAGCTGGCTAGCTAGTCTCGAGGTAACGGTCGAGGGCTGACTAGCGCGCTTGGCGCGGTGGTTCCGTGGCTGGGCCAGGTGGTAGCGCCGTGTGCGCGTAGCTACACCTTGGCGCGGTAGTTTTCGGGCCACCTCACTTGGGCGCGCTTGGCATCGTCTTCCGGGATCCAGAACAGGTCCGACGGGTTGAGTTCGCCGCTCCGAGCCCTCCGCCGGTCACTTGCGTGGGCGCGCTCGATCGCATGGCGGAGTTCGCGTGCACGACGCTCTGTCGTCCGACGTGAGCTGCTGTCGTCACCGTCTGTGGCATCCATGGCGAGAGACTAGCACCCGCGGGACCGATCCCGCGCGCGGTCAAGTCCGAGCTGGAGCACCTAGCTCGTCAGCGCCACACTCGGCGAAGGCCTGGACGAGTTCAGGTAAAGTCATCAGTTATTCGAGCCGCGGAGGTTGCGTGTGATTGCAGTCGTCCTGGATGCGAGTTGTCTCAGAAAGGAGGGGCTGGTGTCTCCTGCGATGCTCGAACTCGCCCGGCTTGCCGAAAATGGACGGGTCGTCGTTGTGTTGCCAGAGATGGCCGTTCGAGAGCATTTGTCGCAGCAAGAGGACGAGCTGGCGGCAAATCTGGACGCTGCGGTGAAGAATCTGAAGTCTGTTGCGCGAGGCCTGCGGATTCCGGACCCACCTGTGCAGGAGCTCGATCGGTTGACGGGCGCTGTCGCCGAGCTCGAGCGCCCGCTCCGCAAAGCGTATACGGCGGGCTTCAATGCATGGGCCGACCGCTGCAAAGCGCGCCAGATAAAATTCGACGGCGCGCGCATTGACGAAGTGGTCAACGATTACTTCTCAGGGACGGGAGCCTTCAGTGTCCGCAAGGCGAGGAAGGATTTCCCGGACGCACTGATTCTGAGTTCTGTCCGCGCAGCGGCCTCTGAGTTCGAGCACTTCCATCTGGTGGCCGCTGACGAGCATCTCAGGTTCGCTGCCGGACGGCTCGGAATGGAATGCCACGAGAGCCTGCTGCATTTCCTTGACGCGCCAGCGACACGCCGAGTTAGAGAAGCGTTGGCCACCGAGCAAAAGATTTGGGAGTTTTCGGACGCACTTCTGAGTGCTGACAATCTCGACAGAATCGCGACTTGGTTGCGGGCAGGCAATGATGAGCTCGAAGGCATCCGTCTCGAACACGAGGAGATTGACGGTCTAGAGGGAGTCGGCGTTACCGTGTATGGAGCCACAATCGACTATCCAATCTCCGAAGCCATCAAGTTCTTGGTGATCTCGCTGGCTTCTCCCCGAGGCGACGACAAGTGGGCACTGTCGATGAGCTTCGAAACCAAGTGTGAGCTGAGATTCGTGACGTCCTGGCCCGAAAGCATTAAGCTCAAGAATGAGCGGGATATCACCATCGAATGTAGCGATGATGTGGTTGAGCTGGGTGAGTTGTGGTGGGCTCACTTCGACGCCGAAATCGTCGTGGACATGACGCAGTGGCAGCCTGGTGTCGACACGAGGACCTTCACTATCGAGATGTTGAAACCGAAGCTTCTCGTCAATCGGGCAGTGCTTCTCAGGCCTGCGTAGGACGACTTTTCCACTGGGCCCAAATTCGACTATTGATGGGAAAGTAGGCTGATGCGCGACAACGATCAGTTCGAGAACGTGCTTGCAACGGTGGTGGCGCTGCTGATCGCGGAAGATCAGCACGAAGCCGCCCGGTTGATGCGATGTCTTCCGGCCCGGCTTGAGGAAACGGGGTGGGATAATTGGAATGGCGGCACGGCTCTATGGACCGTGTTCCTTGAGGCCGCACCGGAGCAGTACGCCAAGCTGGGTGCACGTCGCGCTGCGCTGGAAGAGGCCATTTCCAAGCGACTGCAGGCGGTGATCGCGCCCTCCACGCAGGATGGCTACAGCGTTCAAATAGTTCCGCGGGTCGTTGGACAATCCGATTGGCGAGAAACGACCGGGGATGTTTCCGAAGCCACCAGGCGAAACATTTTCGATGGGCTGCGCCTAGACCAGGTACGGTGGCACGGCCGGCTAGACGAGGTCGAATTTCTCGCGCGAATCTTCGACCTTAAAGCGCTTCCGTCGCACGACCCACGCTTTCCAGACGCCGCCGGAGACATCTGGCAACACTGCATCAACAACAACGATTGGGGCGACGATTGGGTTTATGGCGACAATCGCTTAAATTTGCTGCGCTGCGCGGCACCCACCTTCCTGCAGTTCCTTTGTGAAACGGTCCATCCGGTGGTTCGCCCTGACCGAAGCGAGGCTCTGCAGCTCGTCAAGCACTATAACGATCAGCTGCGCACCGAGTCCTGGGAGCTTGTCGAGCAGGAGAAGATCGCCGGTCGACCGCGCTTTTCGTTTCGCAACCTGCGCGAAACCACGGCGCGCAGCGTATCGCGCGCTCGTACGGTCGCTGATGCGCTTGATGCGGCATGGATGCAGAAGGAAATTGAGCGGCTCGAGCAGTCGATCGAGCGTGATCCTGCGCTGGCGATCGGCACAGCCAAAGATTTGGTCGAATCATGCTGTAAGAGCATTCTGGCTAAGCAAGGCATCGATTCTCCGAAAGGCGCTGACCTTGGAGATCTAACAAAGCTGTTGGCGAAAGAGCTCAAGCTGGTGCCCGACGACATCTCTCAAGCGACCAAGGGTGCAGAGAACATCAAGCAGATCCTGCGCAACCTGACGGCATTGACGCACAACTTGGCGCAGCTACGCGGCCTGTACGGAACCGGCCACGGTCGGGACGGAAAACATCGGGGTCTGGAGCCGCGGCATGCACGGCTCGCCGTGGCATCCGCCGTCACCTTCATTGATTTCGTGTGTGATACCTATCGCGTTCGAGTAGCGGGCGAGTGATTCCGCGACAACTTCACGCACTGATGCGGAGCTGCTCTGGGGGGGGGCTGATGAGTTGGCTACCAGTAGACGGGCTTGATGATAGGGCGCTTGCGGGTGGGGACCCTTTCGGGCAACTGGCTCGATGCCAGTTCTGCAGTCTTGATCTCGCGACGGATCCAGTCTGCGTTCTCTGCAAGCGCAGCGTTTGAGGGCCTGGGTGCTCCTTCTGAACGCGGGTAGATGAGGCCTCGCCGGATGTGCGGAGCATCGCGCTTGAGTAAGCTCAGCGCGAGCCTAAGGTCGGTGTCACTTGTTACAAGAATGACCTGTTCGCACCGATTGTGCAGTGCGTCGCTGTACATGTGTAGCGCCAGGCTGACATCCGTTTCCTTCTCTTCAAGGCGCCAGACCGGGACGCGATCCGCTTTGCGTGGGGGGGCGTCCTGCTCGTATCGCAGCGCAGTCGAGGGTTCGAGGGAGTACCAGCCGTTGTGAACCTCGACCCTCCCGCGGGCTTCTAGAGCGCGATGGTAGGCCGCTTGGGCGTGGCCGGCAGCGTCGCCTTGCGTCGCCAGCTTCGTTCTGATGGGGGCAGTGAAGTACTTGACGAGCTCTAGCGTCGATGACGGATCTTGAATGCGTAGGATCTGACCGACCAAGGCGACCAAGTCGAGCCATTTGTACGGCGTGTGTTTGACGCACCCGTAGTACAGGTTGTACCCGTCGACGTACGCGATGGTCCGCAATTTTGCGCCCCCAGAAATGCAAACACCGGCTTTCGCCGGTGTTTGCGCCCTAAGGACGGTAGCGAACTGAATCGCGCGGCCGAAGGGTGAGTTGTGTGTTTAGCGTAGCTGCGCGTTGCGCTGGGTGCAACACCCCCCTCCCTCCTCCTACTTCCTTGCTCTACTCCTTCCCTGGCGCGTTGCACTCCGGGTACTCGATCCGCCGTCCGATCAGCCCCGGCACCATCCGCGGCAGCTCGGCCGCGATCGCGTCCGCGTGCTGCGCCCACCAGGCCAAGCAGGTGCTGCAGGCGGCCTCGTGCGTCGGCCGATACGCCGTGTGATGTCGCCGATAGTCGCGACGGTGCAGACCCAGCCGCACCAGCCAGCGATCGCCCTGCGCCGTCGGCGCGACCCGCGCGATTTCACAGCCTCTCCATTCGAGTGCGTGGTGGCCGAACTCGCGGCGCCAGGTGGGGCTTTCGTCCATCTCGCCATCGTCGCCGGGCCTGGGCTCAGGTGCTGAGACCGCGTGTGAGCAATTCTCCTACCCGGATGCGCGCTGTTTGCCGACTGTGCTGGCCACGGCCTGGAAGCAGACTGCCGGCATGGACACACGGCGCGCTGCCTTCCTCGACCAGCTGACCAGCGCCATCGACGCCGGCGACCGCCAAGCGGCGGCAATCCTGCCGATGTTTCGCGACTGGCTGACCGATCTCGCCCAGGACCCCGAGGCGGCACGGTATGAGCCCGGGAGCGTGGGCTACGTCGCCCGCATGTTCGCGCTGCGCGAACTGGACGAAGCCGCCGGCTGACGTGTTGGCCACGCTCGGCAGGCTGCCCCACCCCGGAGGGCAGGGACCGCGAGCGAGGCATCGGAGCCCCTGCCAAGGATTGGCGGGGGCTTCTTCTTGAGCGGCTGCTATCGTGCTGGCCACGGGTCGGGGAGTGCCGCCCCCGATGTGGCGGCTTCGGCTGCGATCCTTCCACGGGCCAGGCCAACCCCTGATGGCCCGCAGGGAGCGTCGCCGGGCGGGTTGGCGGGCCGGCGTGCAAAGGCAGAGCCCTGGGCGTGCAGTCACGCTCGCCGCCCCCAGAGCAGGGCTTAGCGCTGCAGATCTGCCCGGCTTCCGGCTTGGTCTCGTGAATCTACGTGCACATTCATGGACTTAGGGAGATCTGTCCGCCCCGACTGAGCGTCCCTGGAGAGCCCACCGAGCGCATCGTCAGTCCCATATTTAATCGGACAGTCCCATGATTAAGCGGATTTCACAGCCGCCACCGACCAAGGCGACCGCGCTGGCGGTGTGGTGGGGCTGTCGGTACGGAGGTACGCGCCAGCGCGCGGGGTCGATGCGTCCGGCGGCCACTGAAGCGATGGCGGCGACCTCCAGCGCGGCGTCTTCATCCAGCGGCGGCAGGATGCCCGGCAGCCGCTGCGCCAACATGGACTTGCCGCTGCCCGGTGGCCCGCACATCAGCAGGTTGTGGCCACCGGCCGCCGCGATCTCCAGCGCACGACGCGCGAGCGCCTGGCCGCGCACATCGGCGAGGTCAGGCACCGAAGCGACCTGCGCGTGCGCGAGCTCGCAGCGCGCCACGGGTAGGCTGGACTGGCCGCGCAGAAAGGCACAGACCTCCAGCAGGCTCGTCGCCGTATGCGCGCTGCCGCTGCCCACCAGGCCCGCCTCGTGGCCGTTGGCGTGCGGCAGCACCATCGCACGCCCCTCGCGGCCCGCTGCCAGAACGGCCGGCAAGGCGCCATCCACGCCACGTAGATCACCGGTCAAGGCGAGTTCGCCGAGGAACTCGTACTCGCGCAGGGCGGTCACCGGCAACTGGCCTGAGGCTGCCAGGATGCCCAACGCGATCGGAAGGTCGAAGCGTCCGCCATCCTTGGGCAGATCGGCAGGCGCGAGATTGATGGTGATGCGTCGCTGCGGCAGATCGAACTGGCCGCAGATCAGGGCTGCGCGCACGCGGTCGCGGCTTTCCTTCACCGCGGTCTCTGGCAGGCCAACGATGGACATCCCCGGCAATCCGCCGGAGAGATGCACTTCAACCTGTACGGGCGGAGCACTGACCCCGTACTGGGCCCGACTGTTGACCACGGCAAGCGCCATCCTTGCGCTGCTCCTTTGGAGCCGTCCGCGCCAGACTCAGTTGCGCGTGGCAGCGTCGTCGGCGGCGCGAGCGTCGAGTCGCGCTTCGAGGTCGGCCAGGACGCGCTCCAGCAGGTTCAGCTTCTCGCGGGTGCGCAGCAGTACCGCCCGCTGCACGTCGAACTCTTCGCGGGTGACCAGATCGAGCTTGCTGAACCCGCTGTGCAGGGCCGCCCGGAAGTTCTTCTCGAGATCGGTGCGGGCGTCTTCCAGGCCCGGCGGCAGCAGTTCGCTCAGGCGGTGGGCAAGGTCGTCGAGGGCCTTCAGGCGGATCATGTGGCTTTCCTTGGCGGGTTGGCGCGGTGGGGCGAGTCTAGCCAGCGCGGGTGAGAGGACGCAGTCATCGATCCGCCCGCCGCGGGGTAGGAGTTCTCCTACCCCCAGGCACTGAGCCGAAGCCGGCAGGGCGGCGATCGCTCAAGGCGGAAAGAGCGCGCGCGATTCCAAGCGTCCCAGACCGAGTCGTCCTTGATTCTCGCACCGGCACGGGGTGTCGCGGGGCACATGCGGCCTCTATCCGCGTGGGCTCGGCCCTGCGTTGAGCGCGAACTCGATCAGCTCCAGACGACCGGGACGAGGATTCGTTCCCTCAGGCAGCGGGTCGGCGGCCAGCTGAAAGCGCGGACAGGCTGGCTCCTCGCTGGCCGCGACCGCGCGCATCCAGAACGCGACCGGCGTGCCGAGCCAATCCAGGCGCAGGGGCAGGGTGATGTGATCTTCGAGCGGCAGCTCGCGGTACTGCAGCGCCTCGACTTCGGCGGCCAGGCGCCGCGCGTGATGCACGCCAACATGGCGATCGCGCGCGCCGTGGATCAGCAGCGTGCACGCCGACGTCGAAGCCAGCAGTGGTGCAAGTTCGACGGTCTCCAGGTCTACGCCGAGCCGCGCGCTGCTCGCGGCGATCGCCGCTTCCACCCGCTCGGGCGTGAGGCGCAGGCGCAGCAGAGTGCGGACGGCGCGCTGCCACAGGCGCGGATCGGGGCTGTCGAGCAAGGCGGGCACCATATCGCGGACGGCATCCGCGGCATTGGCGAAGGGCTCCAGCAAGGTCACCGACGCGAAGCGATCCGGCAGGCGATGGCTCAGGTGGGCGGCGGTCGCGGCGCCGTAGGAAACCCCGAACAGATGCAGCGGGCCCGACAGGGCTGACTGTGCGTCCAGAACGGAGATCAGTTCGACCAGATCGTCGGCTTCATGGCGACCGTAGCCGGGCGGGGCATCGCCGCTTTCGCCATGGCCGCGCAGGTCGACCAGTAGGACGCGATGGCCGGCCTCGGCAAGGCTGAGCGCCCACGGGTACAGGCTGGTGCGATCCATGCCCCAGCCGTGCAGCAGAAGCGCTGTGCTTTCCGGCGACTGGCCGATCTGGCGCGGGCTGAGGCTGAAGCGGAAGCGCGTCTCCGCAGCGCGCTGCACCTGCGAGTCGAATCCGTAGGCGCCGGGTTCGATCAGCGTGTAGGCGAGACGCAGGCCGGCGCGCGTGTGCAGGTAATGAGTCTGTGCCCCCAGCGCTTCCGACAGACCCTCCGTGCCCTGCGGGAGCGGCGCGCGCGACAGGCGCGGATCCACCAGGCGGTCTTCGAGCGAGGGCAGCGCGGGGGCGGCGCAGGCCGCGACCAGGGCCAAGCCGGCGATCACGAGCCCCAGGCGGAAGCGCAGCGTACTCATGCGAGTGCCGCCGCGCGCTGGCGCTGCGTGTTGAAGCCCTCCAGCGCGTACACCGCCAGCGCTGCCCAGATCAGCCCGAATCCAATCGCCTGCACGCTGCCGAAAGGCTCCTTGAAGATGAGCACGCCGAGCAGGAACTGAATGCTCGGCCCGATGTACTGCAGCAGGCCCAGCATGGACAGCGGGATGCGGCGCGCGCCGTAGGCGAAGGCCACCAGGGGCAGGGCAGTCAGCAGGCCACCGGTGATCAGCAGCGCATCGGTGGCCCAGTCGCCGTGGAAGATCGCCCCGCCGCCGCCCTGTTCGGCCATCCACAGCCAGGCGGCGGCCGGCAGGAACAGCAGCACGCTTTCAACGCCCAGCCCAGGCACCGACTCGACGGCAACCTTCTTGCGGATCAGCCCGTAGAGCGCGAACGAGCCGGCCAGGCCCAGCGCGATCCACGGCGGGCGATCCTGCTGCAGGCTGAGCCAGAGCACGCCGGCGGTGGCAAGGGCGACGGCGATCCACTGCGCACGGCGCAGGCGCTCGCCGAGCACGGCCACGCCGAGCAGCACGTTGACCAGCGGGTTGATGAAGTAGCCGAGGCTGGTTTCGACCACGTGGCCGCTGTTGACGCCCCAGATGTACAGGCCCCAGTTGAAGCTGATCAGCAGGCTGGAGGCCAGCAGCATCCACGCCGCGTGGCGCTGGCGCAGGGCCCGGAACAGCCAGCCGGGGCCGTCCTTCCAGCACAGCCAGGCGACCACGAAGACCGCGCACCAGACGATGCGATGGGCCACGATTTCGAACGCGGGCACGTGCTTCAGCAGCGCCCAGTAGAGCGGAAATACGCCCCACGTCAGGAAAGCGAAGACGGCCGCCGCAAGGCCTTTGCGGTCGAGGGGTTCGGGATGGGTGTTCACGGGCATCGACCTGCAAGCGGCATGCAGCGATTCCCCGTCGCGGGCGCGACGGGCGGGCATGGCGGGAAGGCGCGGGAGTATGCGCTTGTGGCGCCTGTGGCGCCGGGATTCGGGATTGGGGATTCGGGATTCGTTAAAGCAGAGTGGCGGTGAGGCGAAGCCCGAGCGGAATGTCTGAGCCTCGTCAGCCGCGTAGCGCCGCAGTGACCGGCAGGCGCGCGGCGCGCAGCGCGGGGGCGAGGCCGCCGACCAGGCCGATGCCGAGCGCGATGATCAGCCCGGTGAGCACCAGCTGTGGCGTCACCGCGAACTCGAAAGCGACCTGAGTGAAGCCACCGCCCAGCGTGCTGACCGCGTAGCCGTTGAAGGCGAAGTAGGCGAGTGCTGCCCCCAGCACACCGCCGAGCAGGGACAGCAGCAGGGCCTCGGCCATCACCGAAGCCACCACCGGTGCGGCACCGAAGCCGAGCGCGCGCAGGGTGCCGATCTCCTTCGTGCGCGCCGACACCGCCGAGTACATGGTGTTGAGCGCGCCGAACACGGCGCCCACCCCCATGATCGCGGCGACGATGCCGGCCAGCACGCCGATGGTCGCGGTGAGGTTGCCGCTCTGGCCGGCGAAGAAATCGTCCTGACTGCGCACGTCCACGTCGAGCTGCGGGTCGGCCTTGAGCCGCGCCTCCATCACCGGCAGCAGGCCCGGATCCTTGATGCGCGCCAGAATCGAGGACACACCTGGCCGACTGAAGGCGCCCTGCGCGGTCTCGCGGTCGGTCCACAGCTCGCTGTCGTAGGCGCCGCCGGATTCGAAGTGGCCGACGATGGTCCAGCGCCCGCCGCGGAAGCGCAGTTCACGCCCCACCTCCAGCCCGCTGAACTGCCTTGATGCGCCGATGCCGACGATGATTTCCTGAACCCCGGGGCGGAACATGCGCCCCTGCACCAGCCGGAACTTCGGCCGCAGCGCGAGGCCCACCGGCTCGATGCCGCGCAGGCTGACGTTGGCGCCTGTGTCCTGGCCCGGGCGCGGAACTTCGGTGATCACAATGAGTTCGCCCGAAGCCAGCGGCAGGCCGTCGGGCCCGCGCGCGATCGCCGGGTCCTGCTTGACCAGGGTCATGCTGGCCACGGCAAGAAAGCTCGAGATCTCGCCCTGGCTGCCGCCGCGGCTCACGACGACCTGATCGGGCTCGCCGGTGCTGCCCAGCGTCTGGCCCAAGCCGGCCGACATCGACAGCAGGGCCACCAGCACGCCGACCACGCCGGCGATGCCGACCACAATCACCAGCGAAGGCGCCAGCCGCTCGGGGATCGAGCGCAGGTTCATCAGGGTGATCTCGCGGATCTGGGCCAAGCGGCTCATGCGCTGGCCTCCTCGTTGCGGCCGCCGAGCAGGCGGCGAAGCGCGCGCTCGAAGGCGGAGGGCTCGCCGCGGCCGGCGAGTGCGTCGACGATCTTGAGTCGGCGCGCGGCCAGCGCCGGCGGCAGGCCCACGGCCAAAGTCAGCACCGCCACGCTGATGCCGGCGATCACCCACACCCGCAGATCGGTGCGCACGGGGAAGTCAGGCGGAAGAATGCCGGTGGCCGCACTCGCCACCGCCATGCCGAGCAGGGCGCCGACCAGACACAGGGCGAAGGCCTCGGCCAGCACCAGACCCATCACCTGGCGATCGGTGAAGCCCAGACACTTCAGCACGGCCAGCTCGGGAATGCGCTCGCGCACCGCCTGGCTCATGGCCACGCCGGTCAGGAACAGGATCGAGAAGAACACCGCGCCGGTGATCAGATTGACGATCAGGCCGATGTCGCCGAGCTGGCGGATGAAGCCCAGCTGGAACTCGGATTCCTTCTGGGTCTTGGTTTCGTCCGAGGAGTTCTCGAACTTCGCGTCGATGACGCTGGCGATGCGCTCGGACGCCTCCGGGTCGGCGATGCGCACCACGAAGATGCCGGCGAGACCCTTGCCGCCTGAGCGCGCCTCGTCGAACTGCGCATAGTTCAGATACATCAGGTTCGCGCGCTGCGACCAGTCCTCGTTGATGCCGTCGAAGATGCCGACCACCCGCCACTCCCAGGTGCGGCTGCCGCCGGCCTGGGTCCAGATGAAGCTGTTCAGCGGCACGATGTCGCCGACCTTCCAGCCGTACTGCTCCGCCAGATTGCGGCCGACGATGGCGCCGTCATTGGTGCTGATGAAGCGCAGCCAGCTCTCGTTGTCCATCACCCACTCGGGGTAAGTGTCGCGCAGGCGCTGCGGGTTGACTGCGAACTGCGGAAAGAAGCCGCGTCCGTCCTGGTACTGGCCGCCAAAGAACTGCGAATGATTGACCGCGGCCACGCCGGGCACAGCCTCGATCTGCGGCAGCATGCGCATGGGCAGGGGCTGGGTGAAGCTGGTGCTGGCCTGGGTGATGAGGCGGCTGGCGCCGAGGAAATCCCCAGCCCCGGAGAACAGCGAGTTCACCGCCTGCAGCAGGCCCAGCAGGCTGAAGGCCGCGACCAGCGAGGCCAGCGTCAGGAAGGTCCGCAGCTTCTTGCGGAACAGGCCGGCGTAGATCAGTCCGAGGTACTTCACGGCGGCAGTGTCCGAAGAGTGGGGGGTGGGCTCAGGCGGCGCGATCAAGCCTGAGGCCGGCGGCGCGCGCCGCGAACCAGTCGCGGGCCAGCGCAGTTTGCGCCTCGGCCGTCGTCGCTGCGTTGACGAGGCTGCGGAACGTCTCGCCGCCCCCGACGTCCTTGGCGTACCAGCCCAGATGCTTGCGCGCGATGCGCAGGCCCTGTTCCTCGCCGTAGAACGCATACAGCGCGTCGAGATGGCCGAGCAGGATGTCGCGCACCTCGCTCAGGTCCGGCTCGGGCAGGCGCTGGCCGGTGGCGAGGTAGTGCGCGACCTCGCGGAAGATCCACGGCCGGCCTTGCGCGGCGCGGCCGATCATCACCGCATCCGCTCCGGTCTCGCGCAGCACGGCAGCGGCTTTCTCGGGACCGGTGATGTCGCCATTGGCCAGCACCGGGATGCGCAGCTGCGACTTGATCTCAGCGATCAGCGCGTACTCGGCCTCGCCCTGGTAGAGGTCCTCGCGGGTGCGGCCGTGCACGGCCAAGGCCTGGATGCCCGCGGCTTCCGCGATGCGCGCGATGGCGAGCCCGTTGCGGTGGGCGCGCGCCCAGCCGGTGCGGATCTTCAGCGTCACCGGCACCTCAACCGCGCGCACCACCGCATCGAGGATGCGCCCGACCAGGGCTTCGTCGCGCATCAGCGCCGAACCGGCCCAGGCGTTACAGACCTTCTTGGCCGGGCAGCCCATGTTGATGTCGATGATCTGCGCGCCCTGCTCGACGTTGTGGCGGGCGGCGTTTGCGAGCTGCTCCGGCTCGGTGCCAGCGATCTGCACCGAGATCGGATCGGGCTCGCCGGCATGATCCATGCGCAGCCGCGACTTGCGCGTCTGCCACAGCTTGGGATCGGAGTGGGTCATCTCCGAGACCGCGAGCCCCGCACCCAGGCGCTTGCACAGCACCCGGAAAGGCTTGTCGGTGACGCCGGCCATGGGCGCCAGCACCACGCGCGGTTCGATGGGGTAAGGGCCGATGCGCATGGCGTGCAGTGTAGCGGCGACGTCCCCACGGCGCCTGCGCGGGCATGCGCTTTGCAGCCCGGGCAGCTGATCCTCGCAGGCGATCCGCCCGTGCCCAGAGACCCGACTCCGCCGGTGAGCGCTGCCGCGGCCTCTCCGGAGGAGCGCGAGGGCGCGCGTCTGCGCCGTTTGCGTGGGCTCGATCTGCTCGATACCGACCCCGAGCCGCTGTTCGATGCGATCGCGCGGGTGGCGGCGGCGGTCTGTGGCACGCCGATCGCCCTGGTCTCGCTGGTGGATCGCGATCGGCAGTGGTTCAAGGCCCAGCAGGGCCTGGGCGAGACCCGCGAAACCCCGCGCGAATGGGCCTTCTGCGACCACGCCATCCGGCAGGCCGCGCTGCTCGAGGTCACCGATGCGCGCCGCGATCCCCGCTTCCGCCGCAATCCCCTGGTGACGGGCGAGCCGCGGATCGCGTTCTATGCCGGTGCACCGGTGGGCCTGTCCAGCGGCGACCTGCTGGGGACGGTCTGCGTCATTGATCGCGTGCCGCGTCAGCTGCAGCCCCACGAGCGCGCCATCCTTACCGACCTCGCCGCCATTGCCGCCCACGCCATCGAGCTGCGCGAGCGCGGTCTGCGCAACGTCGAGCACACGCGCGAGCAGCTGGAGCAGGACGTCGACTCTGTGCAGGCCATGCTCGCCGCGCTGGCAGGGCGCGAGGCGACCTTCCGCGGCCTTGCCGAGCAGTTCCCGCTCGGTGTGTTCCTGACTGACGCAGCGGGCCAATGCACCTACACCAATCCGCGCTGGCAGCAGCTGCACGGCATGCGGGCCGAGGCCGCGCTCGGGCTGGGCTGGGTTTCGCACCTGCACCCGGACGACAGCAGCGCGGTCGGCCAGGCCTGGCAGCTGGCCGCCAGCACGCAGAGCGCCTTCGACCGCGAGTACCGCGTGGCACCTCCGAGCGGCGGCGTGCGCATCCTGCATGGGCATGCGGCGCCGATGCGCGATGCGCAGGGCGCGCTCACCGGCTTCGTCGGCTCGGTCAATGACATCACCCCGCAGCGCCGGCTTGAGCAGCGTCTGCGCGACAGTGAGGCCCTGCTGGACCGGGCCAATCGACTGGGCGGACTCGGCGGCTGGATGTACGACCTGCGCTCGGGTCAGGCGGTCTGGACCAGCGAGACGCGGCGCATCCATGAGGTGGCGGCCGACTATCGCCCGACCCCGCGGCGCGCGCTGGAGTTCTTTCCTGCCGATCAACGCACGCGCATCGATGAGGCCTTGCGCGACGTGGTGCGTGGGCACGGCCCGCGCAGCCTGGAGCTGCGCATGCGCACCGCCCGCGCTCGCGATATCTGGGTGCTGGCGAGCGCCGAGGCCGATTTTGACGAGACCGGACGACCGCTGCGGCTGGTCGGCACGCTGGCCGACATCACGCCGCGCAAGACGCTGGAGCTGACGCTTGCCGAGGAGCATGCGCTGCTGGCGGTGACGCTGGACTCGATCGGTGACGCCGTCCTCTGCGCTGACCCGAACGGTTGCGTGCTGCGCCTCAATCCTGCGGCCGAACGCCTGCTCGGCTGGCGCATCGAAGACGCGCGCGGACGGCCGGTCGAGGCGGTGTTCACCCTGCTCGACGAGAGCGGCGAGCAGGCCATGCCCAATCCCGTGCGCCTGTGTCTGGAGCGCGGCGGCGTGGTGGGCGTCGGCGAGTACAGCGTGCTGCGCAGCCGCGCCGGCCAGGAGTTCATGGTTGAGGATTCCGCCTCGCCCATCCGCGCTGCGGACGGTCGGCTGCACGGCGTCGTGCTGGTGTTTCGCGACGTCAGCGAGCAGCGCCGGCTGGTGCGCGAGATGCGGCATCGCGCCGCCCACGACAGCCTGACCGGGCTGGCCAATCGCAGCGAGTTCGAGCGCTGTCTGCGCGAGGCGCTGGAGGGCGCACAGCTTGCCCAGCAGTCCCACGCCCTGCTGTTCATTGATCTGGACCAGTTCAAGCTGCTGAACGATGCCTGCGGTCACTCGGTAGGTGACGAAGTGCTGCAGCGGGTCAGCGGCGTGATCGCTGCCTGCATCCGCAGCGGCGATCTGCTGGCTCGCCTCGGCGGCGACGAGTTCGGCGCGATTCTTCGCCACTGCCGCATGGATCAGGCCCAGCGCGCCGCCCAGCAGATCTGCGAGCGCATGGAGGATTTCCGCTTCGAGCACGACGGCAAGCGCTTCCGCGTTGGCGCCAGCATCGGGCTGGTGCCCATCGAAGGCGACTGGCCCGACATCGCCACCCTGATGCAGGCCGCCGACACCTGCTGCTACGCGGCGAAAGAAGCGGGACGCGGGCGCGTGCACGCCTGGATGAACACCGACGAGGCGATGCTGCGACGTCGCGACTCGATGCGCTGGGCCAGCCGCATCGAGTCCGCGCTGGACGAGGATCGCTTCGAGCTGTTCGCCCAGCGCATCCTGCCGGTCAGCGGCGAGCGCGATCCCGCAGGCGAGCACATCGAGATCCTGCTGCGTATGTGCGAGAACGGCAGCCGCGTGCCGCCGGGCGCTTTTCTGCCGGCCGCCGAGCGCTTCCATCTCGCGACCCGGATCGATCGCTGGGTCGTGCGCCAGGTCTTTGCCTGGCTCGATGCGCATCCCGACGCGGTCGAGACGATTGCGACGCTGGCCATCAACCTCTCCGGGCAAAGCCTGGGCGACCGCGCCTTCCATCGCTTCGTCGGCCAGCTGCTGCGTGAGGCGCGCTTCGATCCCCGCCGCCTGTGCTTCGAGATCACCGAGACCGCGGCGATCACTGCCCTTGCCGAAGCCAGCAGCTTCATCACCGAGCTGCGCCGGCACGGCGTGCGCGTTGCCCTGGACGACTTCGGCGCGGGCGCCTCCTCCTTCGGCTATCTGAAGCAGCTGCCGGTCGATGGCATCAAGATCGACGGCCAGTTCATCCGCAATCTTCACCTCGATGCGCTCGACCGCGCCGCCGTCGACTGCTTCTGCCAGGTCGCGCGCGTGCTCGGTCTGCACACCACGGCGGAGTTCGTCGACAGCGAAGAAGTGCTGGGCGTGCTGCGCGAACTGGGCGTGGAGCACGCCCAGGGTTACCTGCTGCATCGGCCCGAGCCCCTGGACGCGCTGCTGCCCGGCTGAGCACGCGATGCTTGATGCAGCGAAGGCGAGTTTGGACAGGCGCCACACTCGCGACCAGGGATCACGTTCAGGGTGGACTTGATCCGTGTTGCCCTAGAATCCGCGCCTCGCCGAGTCTCTCGGCAGCCCCCACACGGAACGCCCCATGAGCAAGTCCTCGCACGCCCACCATGGCCTTGGCACGCGCGCCATCCACGCCGGCCAGTCGCCGGACCCGACCACCGGCGCGGTGATGACGCCGATCTACGCGACCTCGACCTACGTGCAGCGCAGCCCCGGCGACCATCAGGGCTTCGAGTATTCGCGCAGCCACAACCCGACGCGCTTCGCCTACGAGGACTGCGTGGCCGCGCTCGAAGGCGGCCGCCGCGGCTATGCCTTCGCCTCGGGCCTCGCGGCTACGTCAACCGCGCTGGAAGTGCTCGACTCCGGCAGCCACGTGATCTGCATGGACGACGTGTATGGCGGCACCTTCCGCCTGTTCGAGCGCGTGCGTCGGCGCTCGGCGGGGCTGGAGTTCAGCTTCGTCGACCTCGACAACCTCAACGCCGTGGCCGCCGCGCTGCGGCCGAACACGAAGATGATCTGGTGCGAGACGCCGACCAACCCGATGCTGAAGCTGGTCGATATCGCGAAGCTTGCGGCGTTCGCGCGCGAGAAGGGTCTGATCCTCGCTGTCGACAACACTTTCTGCAGCCCGATCCTGCAGCGGCCGCTTGAGCTCGGCGCGCATCTGGTCATGCATTCGGCGACCAAGTACTTGAACGGCCACAGCGACATCGTCGGCGGCATGCTGGTGGTGGGCGACAACTCAGAGTTGGAGGAGAAGCTCACCTTCTTGCAGAACGCCGTGGGCGGCGTGCAGGGGCCCTTCGACAGCTTCCTCGCCTTGCGCGGCCTCAAGACCCTGCACCTGCGCATGCGCGCGCACTGTGAGAACGCGCTGGCGCTGGCGCAGTGGCTGGAAACGCATCCCAAGGTGCGCCGTGTGATCTATCCGGGGCTCGAATCGCACCCACAGCACGCGCTCGCCAAGCAGCAGATGCACGGCTTCGGCGGCATGATCAGCGTGGTGCTCGACACCGACCTGGCCGGCACGCGCCGGATGATGGAGCGCTGCCAGCTGTTCGCGCTGGCCGAATCGCTGGGCGGCGTGGAGAGCCTGATCAACCATCCGGCGATCATGACCCATGCGTCGGTTCCGGCGGAGAACAGAGCCAAGCTGGGCATCCACGACAACCTGGTGCGCCTGAGCGTCGGCGTTGAGGATCTCGTGGATCTGCACGCGGAGCTTGAGGACGCGCTCGGCGCGATCTGAATCGGAGCTGGGATTGGGGATTTGGAAGTCGGGATTCGGGATTCGGGATTCGGGATTCAGAAGAGCGCGGCCCATAGGGTGGGTCTCGACCCACCGGAGCTGGACCCTCGCCTCGACGAACAGGATCTCTCGCAGAGCTGGACCCTCGCGGCGGCCCACGAGATCTTTCGCGGTGCTCCCCTCTCCCCTTGTGGGAGAGGGGCCGGGGGAGAGGGGTAGGGTGCTTGCGGCAAGCATTGCCCCCTCTCCCCAACCCCTCTCCCTCAAGGGGAGAGGGGCTCGCCTCGGTGGCTTGCGATGCTGCGGCCGATCCCGAATCCCGAATCCCGAATCCCGATTCCGGAATCCGGAATCCGGAATCCGGAATCCGGAATCCCCAATCCCCAATCCCTAATCCCTAATCCCAACCAAAGTGTTGAGCCCCGCTTGAGATAGCCCCCGCACGCTCAGGCCTCGAATGCACGGTGGAGGCTCGGACATGTGGCGCAAGCGATGGGTGCGGTGGGTGGTTGGATTGGCGGCCGTGCCGCTGCTGCTGGTGTTCGGGCTGTGGGTCTGGTGGGCGGGCATCGATTTCAGTCACAGCATTGCCAACCCAGAGGCGACGCGGGCCGATCTGCGCTGGCTGCCGGCCGAGGCGCCACCCTCGCGCGGCCGCATCCTGGCGGTGCTGACCAGCGCCGAACGCACCCTGGGCGGCCCGGGTCGCGCGGGTTTCGAACTCACCGAACTGTCGCGCGCCTGGTGGGTGTTCGAGGCCGCAGGCTTCGAGGTCGAACTCGCCAGCCCCGAGGGCGGTGCGCCGCCCAAGGTGGTCGACACCGATGACGCGGTCGATGCCGACTACGCCTTTCTCAACGAGCCGCGCACGCGTCAGGCCATCGAGAGCACGCTGCGCCTCGATGCCGTCGATCCGACGCGCTACGACGCCGTCTATGTCGTTGGCGGCAAGGGCGCGATGCTCGATCTGCACGGCAACGCAGCGCTGCAGCGCATCCTCGCCGAGGTCTACACCCGCGGCGGCGTGATCAGCGCCGTCTGCCACGGCCCGGCCGCCCTGCTCGGCGTCGAGCTCGCGCCCGGGCAGACCCTGCTGCAGGGCCGCCGCGTCACCGGCTTCAGCAACGCCGAGGAGCTGTTCCTGATGGACGATCCTGTGCAGCGGCTGGGCTTTCTGCTGCAGGATGCGCTGGCCGATGAGGGCGAGTTCAGCGAGGCGCCGATGTACCTCGAACATGTGGTGGTGGATGGGCGCGTGCTGACGGGCCAGAACCCGTGGTCGACCTGGGCGCTGGCCGAAGCGACGGTACGCGCGCTGGGCGTGGAGCCCGCCGCGCGCCCGCGCGGCAGCGAGGAGCGTGCCGTCGATCTGCTGCATCGCCTGCACGCCGACGGCTACGACGCCGCGCGCGCGGCCAAGCCCGCCCTGGGGCCGGTCGACAACCGCCTGCTGCTGATGCACGGCCTGGTCGCTTCGATGCGCGGCGAGTACAAGCGCATGTTCGATCTGATGCGCCTGGCGCGTGTCTGATCGCCCAACGGAGCGCCTGCGCGTGTCTGAGTGCCGGCCCGAGCGCCTGCGCGTGCTGCTGGTCGAGGATGACCTCGACATCGCGGCAGGCCTGGTCGACTACTTCGAAGCGCGCGGCATCGAGGCCGAGCACGCCTACAACGCGCGCGAGGCGCAGGCGCGGCTGCTGGAGGGGCGCTTCGATCTCTGGCTGTTCGACGTGCAGCTGCCGGGCGAGGACGGCTTCAGTCTGTGCCGGCGCCTGAAGGCCGCGCAGCCCGACAGCCCGCCCGTGCTGTTCCTGACCGCGCGCGGCGCCTTGCAGGATCGCCTCGCCGGGTTCGAAGCGGGCGCTGTCGACTATGTGATCAAGCCCTTCGAGCCGGCCGAGCTGGTTGCGCGCATTCGCGCCCTGGCCCGACACGTGCCGGCGCGTGCGGGAGGATGGATCGTCGCCGAGGGCTGGCGCCTCGATCCGCAGCGCGGGCTGCTGGAGCATGCCGGTACGCAGCTGCAGCTGTCCGCCTCTGCGGCGCGATTGCTGCGCCGCCTGCTGCAGGCCAGCCCAGGCTGCGTCAGCCGCGCTGAGCTGGGCGAAGCGCTGTGGGGCGAAGCCGGCGAGGACGACGACCTGCGCACCCATCTCTACGCGCTGCGCCGCAGCCTGCGCGAGGCCTTCGGTGAGGCGCCCATCCACAGTGAGCGCGGCCTCGGCGTGCGCTTTGGCGGCGCCGCATGAAGCCGCGGTCGCTGAAGCGCGTGCTGGGCGTGCAGTGGGCACTGTTTGGCGGCGCTCTCCTGCTGGGCCTGTGCACCGTCGCGGCGCTGGCGCTGTACGTGCTGGAGGACAGCTTCATCGACGCCCGCCTGCTGGCGGCCGAGCGCGCGCTGGCGGGCGAGCGCGAGCCCCTGCCACAGGTGCAGCTGTGGCGGCTTGAGGCGTTCCCGGCAGCGAAGCGGGAACGCCTCGCCGCGCTGAAGCCGGGTGCGCTGCGCGAGTTCCGCTTGGATCAGGATCGTTACGTGCATCTGCGTGCGCTGACCGCCGACGCGCAGGGGCCGCGCTTCCTCGTGTTCAACGCGCAGGAGGAAATGCGCGTCAGCGAGGCCTTGTGGCGGGCAGCGCCGGTGCTCGCCGTGCTGCTGGTGCTTCTCCTACTGCATGCGGCCTGGCTTGCGCGGCGATTCGTTGGCCGCATCGAGGGCGCGGCCTCAGGCCTGCTGGACGCGCTGGAGCGCGAGCCCAGCGCTGCGTCACTGCGCAAGGCGGCGGATACCCAGCCCGTTGCCGAGTTCCAGCGCTTTGGCCATGCCCTGGCGGATGCGCTGGATGCGCGGCTTGCCGTGCTCAAGCGCGAGGAAGAGACGCTGCGCTTCCTCGCGCACGAGCTGCGCACGCCGCTGCAGAGCGCGCGGCTGGCGGTCGAGACCCTGGCGGGTCGAATCGACGGCGTCGCCGAAGCACGGCTGCGTCGAGCCTTGCAGCGGCTGGAGCGCGCCAGCGCGTCGGTGCTCTGGCTGGGCGAGTCGACACCGGTCGCCGAGGCGCTCGAAGTGGCGCCGATTCTCTCGACGCTCGTCGATGAGTTCGCGCCGCTTGCTGCAGCGCGGGGCCAGCGCATCGAGATTGGCGGCGACGCGGATGTGCGTTGGGCCTTGCCGCCTGCGGGCATCGAGGCGGTGCTCGCAAATCTGCTGATCAACGCGATCCAGCACGGCGCGCCGGGCGCGATCGACATCTCGATGGGCGCCAGACGGATCGCGTTCCGAAACGCGACCCGCGAGGGCGAAAGCCACTCGGGCTTCGGTCTGGGCCTTGAACTTGCGCGTCGGCTGCTGGCGAAGATCGAGTGGACGCTGGAGGCGCGCTTCGATGACCAGAGCGCCGAATTGATTCTGCGTCCGCTGCCTACGCCCGCGACTGAGGCCTTGGATCCTTCGAGCACGCCACGCGAAATCCGCGCCGGGGCTCTGCCTTGAGCTTCGCTTGAGGCGCGCAGCGCAGCCTTGACCTGCCGCGACTGGCGCGGCTTCCAGCTAAGGATGAGCCATGGACGATGTGCGCACCGGTGTTCTGCCCGGCCTCGACAGCGGCAGCGAATGGACCCGCTTTCTCGCCCGCACCCTGCGACACCCGCGCATCGTCGGCGCGGTTGCGCCTTCCAGCGCGGCCTTGGCCCGCGCCATGCTGCGCGCCGCGGCGCCGCTTGAGGGCCCGGTGCTCGAGCTGGGCGCGGGCACCGGCGTGTTCTCGCGCGCGCTGCTGCAGGCGGGCGTACCGGTACAGGCCCTGCACATCGTCGAGCGCCTGCCGGAGTTCGCCGCCGAACTGCGCGCTCGGCTGCCGCAGGTGCGGGTGCTGGAAAGCGATGCCGCTGCACTGCTGCCGACTCAGTTCGCGGAGCCGCCTGCTCTGGTCGTATCCGGTCTGCCCTTGAGGGCGATGCACGAGACCCAGATCGAGGCCATCCTCAGCGCCGTGCTGGGCTGCTGCCGACCCGACCTGCGCTTCGTTCAGTTCAGCTACGGTCTGCGCTGTCCAGTGCCTGCGTCGATCCTTGCACGCGTGGGGCTGCGCGCGGAGCGCCTGCGCTGGGTGCCGCTCAACCTGCCGCCGGCCTGGGTGTGGCGACTGCGGCCGGTGGATCACGCCCGCGACTGACAAACGCAGGCGTCAGCCCAACGCGTCCTGCAGCGTCAGCCACTCTTCTTCCAGCGCATCGCGCTCGCCGCGCAGCTTGCCCTGGCTCTGCACCAGCTTCTGGATCTCGCCTTTATCGCCCGCGTAGAGGGCGGGATCGGCGAGGCGCGTGTCGATCTCGACCAGCTCGCGGCCGATCTTGTCCAGCCGCGTTTCGATGGCCTTGACGCGGTTGCGCAGCGGCTTCTCGCGCTCGCGGTTCTCGGCGGCACTGCGGCGGCGATCGGCCTTGGATTCACCCGATTCGGGCTCACTGGCGCTGCTTTTGGCGACGCTGGCGCTGATCGCGGAGCTGCCCTTGCGCAGCCAGGCCGCGTAGTCGTCGAGGTCACCCTCGAAGGGCGCGACCTGACCGTCGGACACACGCCACCAGCTGTCGCAGACCAGGCCCAGCAGATGGCGGTCGTGGCTGACCAGCAGGATCGCGCCCGGGAACTCGGCCAGCGCATCGGCCAGGGCCTCGCGCATGTCGAGGTCGAGGTGGTTGGTGGGTTCGTCGAGCAGCAGCAGGTTGGGCTTGCTCCATGCGATCAGCGCCAGCGCCAGACGCGCGCGTTCGCCGCCGGAGAATCCGTCGACCGGCTCGAACACGCGGTCGCCGGCGAAGTTCCAGCCGCCGAGATAGGCGCGCAGCTGGGCCTCGCCCACACCGCGGGCAATGTCCACCAGATGCTGCAGCGGGCTGTGGCCTTCCGTGAGCTGCTCGACCGTGTGCTGGCTGAAGTAGCCGATGTTGAGTTCGAGATGCCCGATACGCTCGCCCTGCAGCGGCGCGATCTCGGCGGCCAGCGTCTTGACCAGGGTCGACTTGCCGGCGCCATTGCGGCCGAGCAGGCCGATGCGGTCGCCCGGCTCCAGGCTGAACTTCACGTCGCGCAGGATGGTGGTCTCGCCATAGCCGGCATCGACCTGATCCAAGCGCAGCAGCGGCGTGGGCAGCTTGGCCGGCTCGGCGAAGCTGAACTCGAAGCCGCGCTCGGCGCGCACGGCCTCGGTGCCGGCCAGCTTCTCCAGCCGCTTGACCCGCGACTGTGCCTGCTTGGCCTTGCTGGCCTTGGCCTTGAAGCGGTCGATGAAGGCCTTGAGCTTGGCCCGTTCGGCCTGCTCGCGCTCGAAGGCGATCTGCTGCTGGCGCAGCTGCTCGGCGCGCTGGCGCTCGAAGCTGGTGTAGTCGCCGCTGTACAGGCGCCCGCTGCCGCCGTGCAGGTGCAGGGTGTGGGTGGCGATGCCGTCAAGGAATTCGCGGTCGTGCGAAATCACCAGCACGGTGCCGGCGAAACGCTTCAGCCACTCCTCCAGCCACAGCACGGCGTCGAGGTCGAGGTGGTTGGTGGGCTCGTCGAGCAGCAGCAGGTCAGCCGGCGTCATCAGCGTGCGCGCCAGATTCAGGCGCACCCGCCAGCCGCCGGAAAAGCTCGACACGGCGCGCTCGTGGGTGTCGGCCGGAAAGCCGAGGCCGTGCAGCAGTCGACCGGCGCGGGCGCGGGCGTCGTAACCGCCGAGTTCCTCGATGGTCTGATGCGCGGTCGCGGCGGCTTCGTGGTCGCCGCGCGCTTCGGCCTCGCTGGCGGCGCGCAGGGCCTCGGCGACGGGCTTGTCGCCGCCCAGCACGAAGTCGAGGGCGGGGTCGGGCAGGGAGGGAGTCTCCTGCGCCACCGCCGCCATCCGCAGACCGCCGGGCAGATCGATGTCGCCGAGGTCGGGCTCCAGTTCGCCCTGGATGGCAGCGAAGAGGGTGGATTTGCCGCAGCCGTTGCGGCCGATCACGCCAACCCGCCAGCCGGCGTGCAGGGCGGCATCGAGGCCGGAGATCAACAGACGTTCGCCGCGGCGCAGGGCGAGATTGCGGAAGGCGATCATGGGCTGCAGCGGCTCGCGCGATCGACAGGCCAGAAAGAACAAAGGCCGGAACTTGCGTTCCGGCCTTTGTGAATGATGGCTCCCGAGGCCCGACTCGAACGGGCGACCCTCTGATTAACAGTCAGATGCTCTAACCGGCTGAGCTACTCGGGAACAGAGCCGCGCATTGTAGTCAGTCCGCGGCCGCGGTCAAGCCCCGTGTGGATGCCGTCGCCCGGCGCCTATCCACAGCCGCCGCCGATCGTCTCCGGGCTGGCCTGGCGCAGGCGGCCCGTGTTGTTCAGCACCAGCGCGCCGAGCAGGCGGCCGTCCTCGCTGCAGATGCGCAGGCTCAGGTTGCTGGCGCCGCTGCCGCCGTTGGGACGGAACATCGCCAACGGCCGCTGCGCGCTGCTGTGGATGCGCAGCGCGGGCGAGGGATCCAGATGCATCCGTTCGACGGCCTCGCCCGCGTCGCGCTGGTCGTTGCGATTGGCGTCGACGAAGACCAGCCAACCGTCGTCCCAGACGCCACCGCTGCGGCAGCGCTGGCCGTCGGTGGTCGGGCAGATTCCCGCCGGCAGCCCGCGGGTCACGGCCAGGGTGCGGGCCTGATGGAAGCCCGCCATCAGGCCGTGTTGGGTGGCGACGAAGCGATGTCGTTCCTGCATCTGCTGGACGCTGGGCAGAGCGATGCCGACCAGCACGCTGGCCACAGCCAGGCTCATGAAAAGCTCGATCAGGCTGAAGCCCCTGACCGAGCGATACGCGAAACCGATACGCATAAAGACAGTCCCCCAAGGCGTCGGCGGCGAAGGGCCGCGCTCGACGCCTGAGAGTCTCTGCAGATCGCCGCGCCGCGAACATCGGAGGCGGCTTCACGCTGGGGTAGGAGTTTTCCTAGGGAAGCTCTGATCTGTCGGAGCTTCGCGCGCGCAGGGGAAGGCGCGCACGCGGATCGAGCACCTGAGTGCTCTATCCGGCGTAAGCGAGTCGGGACCCGCGCCGGGCTCGCGACGTCTGAACAACTCCCGGGCGCCGTTGTTCAGTCCTTCCCTAGCCGAGGTGCTCACGCGTCGCCGCTTCCACTCAACTCACGCTGCTGTCAGTACCGTGTCAGCATCCCGGGTCCAGCCTTGCGCGGGTCGCGTGCAGCGGCGAGCCTCGGCCGATTCCCGATTCCCGATTCCCGATTCCCGCGTAAAGCCCATGACCCGTCCAGAAGCCGCCAACATTCCGTTCGAGCTTGTCTCGCCCTACCAGCCTGCGGGCGACCAGCCGCTGGCGATCGCGCGTCTGATCGAGGGCTTCGAGGATGGGCTCGCGCACCAGACCCTGCTGGGCGTGACCGGCTCGGGCAAGACCTACACCATCGCCAACGTGGTCGCGCAGATCCAGAAGCCGACCCTGGTGCTGGCGCCGAACAAGACGCTCGCGGCCCAGCTCTACGGCGAGTTCAAGCAGTTCTTCCCGAACAACGCGGTGGAGTACTTCGTCAGCTACTACGACTACTACCAGCCCGAGGCCTACGTCGTTTCCAGCGACACCTTCATCGAGAAGGACAGCTCGATCAACGAGCACATCGAGCAGATGCGCCTGTCGGCGACCAAGGCCCTGCTGGAACGTCGCGATGCGCTGATCGTGGCCTCCGTGTCGGCGATCTACGGCCTGGGCGACCCCAACGAGTACTTCCAGATGGTGCTGCACATGGTGCGCGGCGAGCGCATCGACCAGCGCGAGCTGATCCGGCGCCTGACCGAGCTGCAGTACACCCGCAACGAGTTCGACCTGCGCCGCGGCACCTACCGCGTGCGCGGCGAGGTCATTGATGTGCATCCGGCCGAGAGCGACAGCGAGGCTGTGCGCATCGAGCTGTTCGATGGCGAGATCGAGCAGATCGCGCTGTTCGACCCGCTGACCGGCGAGGTCCAGCGGCGCATCCCGCGTTACACCATCTATCCCAAGACCCACTACGTCACCACCCGGCGCACCGTGCTGGAGGCGATGGAGGCGATCAAGGTCGAGCTGGCCGACCGGCTGGAGTGGTTCTACGCCAACAACAAGCTGCTGGAGGCGCAGCGCCTGCAGCAGCGCACCACCTTCGACCTCGAGATGATGGGTGAGATCGGCTATTGCCAGGGCATCGAGAACTACTCGCGGCATCTGACCGGGCGCATGCCCGGCGAGGCACCGCCCTGCCTGTTCGACTACCTGCCGCCCGATGCGCTGCTGGTGGTCGACGAATCGCATGTCACCGTCCCGCAGATCGGCGGCATGTACAAGGGCGATCGCGCGCGCAAGGAAACGCTGGTGGAGTACGGCTTCCGCCTGCCCAGCGCGCTCGACAACCGGCCGCTGAAGTTCGAGGAGTGGGAGCGCCGCGCGCCGCGCAGCATCTTCGTCTCGGCCACACCGGCCAAGTACGAGCTGGAGAAGTCGCAGGGCAACATCGTCGAGCTGGTGGTGCGGCCGACCGGCCTGATCGATCCGGAGGTCGAAGTGCGGCCGGTGCGCACCCAGGTCGACGACCTTTTGTCGGAGATCCACGAGCGCGTCGGCTGGGGCGATCGCGTGCTGGTCACCACCCTGACCAAGCGCATGGCCGAGAACCTCACCGAGTACCTCGGCGAGCACGGGGTCAAGGTGCGCTACCTGCATGCGGACGTCGACACCGTCGAACGCATGGAGATCATCCGCGACCTGCGGCTCGGCGTGTTCGACGTGCTGGTCGGCATCAACCTCCTGCGCGAAGGCCTGGACATGCCCGAGGTCTCGCTGGTCGCGATCCTCGATGCCGACAAGGAGGGTTATCTGCGCTCGGCGCCGTCACTGATCCAGACGATTGGCCGCGCCGCCCGCAACGTGCGCGGCAAGGCCATCCTCTACGCCGACCGGATCACCGGCTCGATGCAGACCGCGATGGGCGAGACCGCGCGCCGCCGCGACAAGCAGATCGCCTACAACGCCGAGCACGGCATCACGCCCAAGACCATCGTTTCGCGCATCAACGATGTGATGGAAGGCGCGCGCAGCGAGCCGGCGGAATCCAAGAAGGGCCGCGGCCGCACCAGCGCCAGCGAACGCCGCGTGGCCGAGCCGCGCGACGACTACCGGCAGATGAACCCCGACCAGCTCGGTGCCGTGCTGAAGAAGCTCGAAGCGCAGATGTACAAGCACGCCAAGGATCTGGAGTTCGAGGAGGCCGGCAAGATCCGCGATGAGATCCGCCGCATCAAGGCAGAAGGGCTGGTGGGGTGAGACGGCGCGTTTGCGCGGCATGCCGCGCGCGCCGTCGAACGCCCGAGCGCTGCGCGCGAGGGCCGGGGCCGGAGGCAGACGGCGCGTTTGCGCGGCATGCCGCGCGCGCCGTCGAACGCCCGAGCGCTATGCGCGAGGGCCGGGGCCGAAGGCAGACGGCGCGTTTGCGGGGCATGCCGCGCGCGCCGTCGAACGCCCGAGCGCTGTGCGCGAGGGCCGGGGCCGGAGGCAGACGGCGCGCTTGCGCGGCATGCCGCGCGCGCCGTCGAACGCCCGAGCGCTATGCGCGAGGGCCGGGGCCGGAGGCGGTCGCTGCGCCGCCGCAACCGCGCGCTGCCCGGCAGCGGCCATTCGTCTGCGAACTGCATAGGGTGGGTCTTGACCCACCGGCGAAGCGTCCGGGTCTGGCGACGCCGATCGAAGTCCTTGGCCGCGAGATGCGACGTCCACCTCGGGGGGCGCCGGCGATGCGCTTGCCGCAGCGCATCCGTACGCCCTGCGAAGGCGGGGCGCGCGGCGTGTGTGAAGTATCGGTGGGTCAAGACCCACCCTATGGAGCCTCGTGGCTTCCCGCGCACGCGCTGCGCTACGCGTGGAACCCGTCGATCTCCACCGCCAACTCGCGGCGGCAGATATCGCCCTGCAGGATCAGGCGCGGCACGTCGGCGGGCAGCAGGCGCGCCAGCGCGGCCTGCAGCTCCGGCAGCGCGCTGGCGTCGCGCAGATAGACCTTGAGCAGGCTGTGCGCGCCGAACCCGGGCGCAATCCGCGCATCGGCGGCGCGCGCCGCACCCAGCAGGCTGTCGAAGTTGTCGAAGGTCTCGCGCAGCTGGGCCACCACCGAGTCGTGGTGCAGGCTGGCGTGTCCGACCACCGCCGCCGTGCCGGACAGCAGCAGCGGCAAGGCATCGGCGGCGTCGGCGCGCATCGCGCGGGCAAAGCTGGGCGCGCGCGGGCCGTAGCTGCGCGGATAGCGGTAGGCCGGCACCTGGCGCGGGTTCTCCACCGCCGAGCCCGGGCGCGTGGAGCTCAGCCAGTAGATCTGCAGCAGGCGCGTGCCTTCGCGGTGGCCGATCGCGGTGGCCGCCGGCAGCGCGGCGTCGGGGATGTCCAGCGCCTCGGCGCGACCGACGCAGAACTGCCGGTAGCGCTCGGCGTCACCTTCGCCTTCGACGATGGCGTCGAGGTAGTTCCACAGGCGCAGCAGATGCGGGTGCGCGGCGCTGTGGCGATGCCCTGCGAGCAGTCGATACGCCTGTTCGGCAGTGGCGGCCGGGCCGGCCCCGTCCTCGTTGAGCTGCAGCGTGCCGAAGCACAGCGAGGCGCATCTGCCGCCGCCGATGTGCCCCTCCCGCCAAGGCTCCACCGCTTCGCTGCAGGTCCAGACCTCGTAGGTGTCAGCGCCCTCGGCTTCCAGCGGCTGCAGCGGTACGCGCAGGTAGCGCGGATCGTCGAGCCTTTCCGCTGCAGCGGCACCGAAGCCGAACAGCGCCAGCGTGCGCGGGCCGAGCAGGCTGCGCGGATCGCGCGAGTGCACGTAGCTGGGCGTCAAGGCGAAGGCCGGTGGCGTCAGTCGCGGTTGCGCGCTCATGCGGCCTCCTTGCGCGCCGAGCCCGACAGCGTCGGCGCACGGCGCTCGCCGCGCAGCTTCTGCAGCAGGGCGGTGCAGGCGTAGATGACGCGGAACGCGCGCAGGCGCTTCAGCACGGCGCGGTCGTCGAACACGTTGCCGGCCAGCATGGCGATCACCGCCTGCTCGATCTGCCAGGCATTGCGCGGGTGCTGGAACAGCTCGCGCATCACCGGCGTGGTGAAGCGCTCGATGAACCAGCTGAACACGCCGATGCCGGCGTCGATACGCTGGTGGTAAGCCTTCTGCAGCGCGGCCTCGCGGGCCGGTTCGCGCAGCACGGCGTCGACCAGCGCGGCCGCGCGCTCGGCGCCGTGCATGGCGAGGAACACGCCCGACGAAAAGATCGGATCGACGAAGGCATAGGCGTCGCCGGCCATCACCCAGCCCGGCCCGGCGATGCGCCCGCAGGCATAGCTGTAGTTGCCGGTGGCTTCAGGTTCCGACGCGCGCTCGGCGCCCTGCATGCGGCGCGCGGCGTCGGGGTGCTTCAGGATCGTGTCCAGCAGAAATTGATCCAGCGGCCCGCGCCGCGTCTTGAGGTACTCGGGCGAGCAGACCGCGCCGATGCTCATCACGTCCTCGGGCAGCGGGATCATCCACATCCAGCCGCTCGGCAGGCGATAGATCGTGATGTTGCCGGCGGCCGCGCCCGGCTGCCGGGCAACGCCGCGGTAGTGCGCGTACACGGCCGCCGAGCGGTGCCGCGGGTTCGCCCGCTTCAGATCGAACTGCCTGCCGAGCAGGGTGTCGCGACCCGAGGCATCGACCACGTAGCGCGCTTCCAGGCTGCGCTCGCTGCCGTCGAGACGCAGGCGCAGGCGCGAGCGCCCGGACTCAAGATGCTCGATGCCCAGCACTTCGACGCCCTCGCGCGCCTCGGCGCCGGCTGCCGCCGCGTTGGCGAACAGCAGCTGGTCGAACTGGTCGCGGCGCACCTGGAAGGCGTGGTCGGGGACATCGCCGAGCGCGCGATGGAAGTCGAAGGTGCTGTAGCCGCCGATGTCGGCCGGAAAATCCGCTGCCGGCTTGCGCACGCCGATCGCCTCGACCTCGGCCAGCACGCCCAGGCGTTCGAGAATCGGCAGGTTCATTGGCAGCAGGCTTTCACCGATGTGGAAGCGCGGGTGACGGGCTTTCTCGAACAGGCCCACGCGCCAGCCGGCCCGCGCTAGCAGGGTGGCCGCCGTGCTGCCCGCGGGGCCACCGCCGATCACTGCGACGTCGAGGTGTTCAGGGAGGTCGCGTGCGGCGCTGGAACTCATGCGGACATCGTGGGGCGAAAGGGCGCCAGCAGGGCGGGCGAAAGTGGCGTGAATGATACACTCCGCGCCCGCCCGAGGCCGGCTGCGACGTGCTGCCCCTCGATTACGTAAAGACGGGCACGCACAGCGCAGGCCCAAGGATGCACGCCCCATGTCGAACCAGTCGCCCGCCGAGCGCGAGCTCGCCGAACTCCTGATCGAAGCCCTGAACCTTGAGGATATCGAGGCTGCATCGATCGACCCTGCCGCGCCGCTGTTCGGCGACGGCCTCGGCCTCGACTCGATCGACGCGCTCGAACTCGCGCTGGCGATCTCGAAGAAGTACGGCTTCCAGCTGCGTTCGGACAACGCCGACAACCGCCGCATCTTCGGCTCGCTGGGCGCGCTGTCGGCTCACGTGCAAGAGCACCGCACGGTGTGAGCCGTCTGCTGCCGATCGCACTCGCGCTGGCGTTTCCCCTGCTGGCGCATGCCTCGGCGGTGACCGCCTCGCTGCAACTCGCCACGGCGGCCGTCGCCTGCCTGCTGATCCTCGTCTGCCTGCCGCTGCGAGCGAAGCCCGCGCTGGCGCTCGCCCTTTTTGCGGCGGGCGCGGCCGTGCTTGCGCTGCTGTACGCGAGTGGGCATGCACATCTGCCGCTGATGCTGCCGCCGGTGCTGTTCAACCTCGCTATCGGCCTGTACTTCGCGCGCAGCCTTGCCCCGGGCCGTATGCCGCTGATCGAGCGCATCGTGCGGGCTCTGAATGATGGCCAGGTGCACGATCCCGCCGTGCCGGCCTACGCGCGTGCGTGGACGCGGGCCTGGGCCTGGATCCTGCTGGGCCTGGCCGCGGTGAACGCGGTGCTGGGCCTGCTCGCCGAGCCCAAGGGCCTCCTGCTCAGCCTCGGTGTCGCTCCGCCGCTGACCGTGCCCTTGGCGCTGTGGTCGCTGTTCGCCAACCTGCTCAACTACCTGATCGTGGCCCTCGTCTTTGTCGGTGAGTACGCCTATCGCAGCCGGCGTTTCCCGCACAGCGACTACGGCGGGTTTCTCGGCTTCATGAAGCGCGTGGGCCGGCTCGGGCCCGCGTTCTGGCGCGGCAGCGATGCCGCTGCGGGCTCGAACGGATGAGCGGCTTCCGCATTGCTGCAGAGCATCCGTGTCTGCCCGGCCACTTCCCCGGCCAGCCGGTGGTGCCTGGCGTGGTCGTGCTCGATGAAGTGCTGGCGCTGACACGGGCGCAGTTCGGCACGCGCGCGCTGCTGCGGCTGCCGCAGGTGAAGTTCGCAGCGCCCCTGCTGCCCGAGCAGGACGCGACGGTCGAGTTCGAGCCGCGCGGCGAGCGTCTGCGCTTCCGCGTGCTGCGCGGCGAGGATGTCATCGCCAGCGGCGAGCTGGTGTTCGCGGATCCCGTGTCCGTCTATCCGCCATGAGCCGCGCTGGCGAGGCCGAATGGCAGCAGCGCCCCGAGGGCGGCGGGCGCTTCGCGATCTGGCTGATCCGCAGCATCGCCCGCTACGGCGGCCGCTGGCTGTCGCGGCCGCTGCTGATTCCGATCACCCTGTACTTCCTGATCGTGCGCGGGCCCGAGCGGCGTGCGTCCCGCGCCTATCTGCAGCGCGTGCTGGGCCGACCGGCCACGCTGTGGGACTGCGCTCGCCACGTGCATGCGTTCGCGTCGACCATCCTCGATCGGGTGTTCATGCTCTCCGGCCAGTTCCGCCGCTTCGATCTGGAGATCACCGGGCTGAAGGAGCTGCACGATCAGATCGATCTCGGCCGCGGCGTGCTGCTGTTCGGCTCGCACCACGGCAGCTTCGAGGCGCTGCGCGTGCTCTCCCGCGAACGCCCCGACGTGACCGTGCGGGTGGTGATGGATCGCGGTCAGAACGCCACCGTGACCCAGCTGCTGGAAGCGCTCTGCCCCGACATCGCCGAGACCGTGATCGATGCCGCCCAGGACGGCACCGCGATCACCCTGGCGATCCGCGATGCCACTGAACAGGGCGCCCTGGTCAGCCTGCTGGTCGATCGCGCCCGAGGCGCCGAGCCGGTGCAGTGGATCGATTTCCTGGGTTCGCCCGCACCGTTTCCGAGCGCGCATTTCTTGATCGCCGCGGCACTGAAGGTGCCGGTGCTGATCTGCTTCGGCCTGTATCTGGGCGGCCGGAAGTACGCCCTGCACTTCGAGCTGTTCGACCCCGGCATCGAGCTGCCGCGGCGCGAGCGCGCGCAGAAGCTGCACGCCCTGCAGGAGCGCTACGTTCGCCGGCTGGAGCACTTCGTGCGGCTGGCACCCTACAACTGGTTCAACTTCTACGACTTCTGGAGAAGCGATGACCCCGCGCATCCGCATCGCCGCGACACTGCTGCTGGCCAGCCTCACGGCGACCGCTGAGGTTCCGGAGATCGACGCCCTGCTGGCGGGCTTCGCCCAGCCGGCGCCGGCGCGCACCGCTTACTTCGAGCGCCGCGATTCGCCGCTGCTGACGCAGCCCCTGCTGTTCGGCGGCGAGCTGTCGCAGCCGGCCGCCGATGAGCTGGTCAAGACCGTCGAAGGTGCGCAGCCCGAGCGCCTGCGCATCGCCGGCGAGCGCGTCGAGGTGCAGCGCGAAGGGCAGGGCACGCGCCGGTTCTCGCTGAAGCGCGCGCCCGAGCTGGGCGCGCTCGCGGCCAGCCTGCGCGCGCTGCTGGGTGGCGACCGCGGCCTGCTGGAACGGCACTTCGCGATCGAACTCACGCCGTCCGGCGCGGGCTGGACGCTCGACCTCACGCCGACCGACGCCCGCGTCGCCCGCAAGGTGCGCGGCATGCGCCTGCACGGCGTGGCCGGCGAGTGGCGCTGCTTCGATCTGGACCTGGCCGAGGACGAACGCAGCCGCATGTGGCTGGGGCCGTGGGCCGAGTCCGCACGTGCCGCCGCCGATGAAGTCACGCGCGACGCGCTCTGCGGTACGGCCGCCGAATGAGCGCACCCAGCGTCGGCGCGCGCCTGCTGCGCGTGGGCCTCTGGCTGGGCGCGCTGGCCCTGATCGCCCTGCTTGCGCTTGGCGAGCTGAAGCTGAGTGGAGACCTGCGTCTGTTCATGCCGGCCGCGCGCACCGCCGATCAACGGCTTCTGCTGGAACAGCTGGGCGAAGGTCCTGGGGCGCGTCTGCTGCTGGTCGCGCTGTCGGGCGCGGAGCCTGATGTCCTCGTCGAACGCTCGCGTGCGCTGCGCGAGCAGCTTGAAGACAGCGCCGAATTCGTCTGGGTCGGCAACGGCGAGGAGGGGCTCGATTCGATTCCCGAGACCCTGGCCGACTACCGCTACCTGCTCTCGCCCGCCGTGCAGCCCGGCGCGTTCGAGGCGCCTGCACTGGCGGAGGCCCTGAAGCAACGCCAGCAGGATCTGGCCTCGCCTGCCGCAGCCCTGATCGCGCCCCTGCTGCGTGTTGATCCCACGCTCGAAACCCTGCGCGTGCTCGAAGCCTGGACGCCAGCGATCGAGCCCGAGCGCCGGGACGGCGTGTGGTTCGGCGACGCCCGCGGTGAGGCCCTGCTGCTGGCTGAAACCGCCTCGCCGGGCTTCGACCCCGATGGCCAGACCCGCGCGCTCGCCGCCCTGCGCGCCGCGCATGCGCAGGTGCTGGCCGATGAGGGAGAGGCTGCGACCGGCGCGCTCGAAGTGAGCGGCCCCGGCGCGTTCGCTGAGAAAATCGCGGCACAGACCCGCGGCGAGGCCAGCCTGCTTGGATCCATCGGCACGGCCGCTCTGCTGCTGCTGATGGCCCTGTCCTACCGCAGCCTGAGTCTGCCCCTGCTGGGCGCGCTGCCGCTGGCCACCGGCGCTGTGCTCGGGCTCTCGGCCACGGCCTGGCTGTTCGGTGAAGTCCACGGCATCACGCTTGCCTTTGGTCTGACCCTGCTGGGCGTGGCTCAGGATTATCCGGTCCATCTGTTCAGCCATCGACGCAAAGGCGAGCCCGCCGCGCACAGCGCGCGCCTGATCTGGCCGACCTTGGCCGCAGGCGCGTTCTCCAGCGCGCTGGCTTATCTGGTGTTCTTCTTCGCTGGCGTCGACGGCCTGCGCCAGCTGGCCGTGCTGACCGTGGTTGGCCTGACCAGCGCGGCGCTGGCGACGCGCTTCCTGCTGCCCGGCGTGCTGGGGGAGTTGCGCCGCGAAGTCGGCGAGGGGCGGCTGGTGCACGCGCTGCAGCGGATGCTGGCCCGTGTGCATCGCATGCGCTGGCTGGCCCTGTTGATCGCGGCAATCGCAGGGCTCGCCCTGCTGCGCCCCGGCCCCTGGTGGCAGGACAGCCTGGCCGCACTGACGCCGGTGCCCACCGAACTGTTGCTGCGCGATCGCGAACTGCGGCAGGCCCTGAACGCGCCCGACGTGCGCTGGCTGCTGGCCCTGCGTGCGGACAGCGAAGAGGCTGCGCTCACCCGCAGCGCCGAGCTGATGCCCGGCCTGCGGGGTCTGGTCGAGGACGGCGCGCTCGGCCACTTCGAGCTGGCCGCGCGCTACCTGCCGCCGGCCGCGGTGCAGCGCGCGCGCCAGGCTGCGCTGCCTGAACCTGCCGCGCTGCGCGCGGCGTTGACGGAAGCGCAGCAGGGTCTGGCCTTCCGGCCGGATGCCTTCGAGGGCTTCCTCGGCGCGATCGAGCGTGCGCGTGGCCTGCCGCCGCTGACGTCCGAAGCTCTGATCGGCACGCCGCTGGAGCTTCGCCTCGCCGGCCTGCTGATCCGCGATGGTGCGGAGACGGTGGCGCTGGTGCAGCTCTCCGACCTGCGCGATGTCGAGGCCGTGCGCGCTTTCGCCGCCGCGCATGCCGATCTCAACCTGATCGACCTGAAGGCCACGGCGGATTCGCTGGCGGCGAGCTGGCGCGCGCAGGTGCTGCTGGCGATGGCGGTCGGCGCCGTGTTGCTCGCGGCGCTGGTCTTCATTGCGCTGCGATCGCTCGGGCGCAGTACTCGCGTGCTGCTGCCGGTGGTGCTGTCCAGTGTCGTGGTCTTGGCCCTGCTGCACGGGTTTGGCGTGGGGCTCACCCTGTTCCATCTGATTGCGCTGGTCCTCGGCGCCGGGTTGGGCCTCGACTACGCCCTGTTCTTCGAGCGCAGCGCTGGTGCTGCAGATGCCGAAGCCGCGGCCGAGCAGCGGCGTACCCTGCATGCGCTGCTGGTCTGCGTGGCCTCGACTGCGCTGGTCTTCGGCCTGCTGTCGTTCTCCAGCATTCCGGTGCTGAAGGCGCTCGGCGGCACGGTGGCGCTGGGCGTTGCCGTTCACTTCGTCCTGGCCCTGCTGCTGGCCGGCAGCCGCCGACCCCACACCGGGATTGCGCCATGAAGCTGCCGGCCACCGCTGCAGGAATCGTGCAATTCATACTCGCGTTGCTGCGTGCCGGCAGCCGCCGACCCCACGCCGGGATTGCGCCATGAAGCTGCCGGCCACCGCTGCAGGAATCGTGCAATTCATACTCGCGTTGCTGCGTGCCGGCAGCCGCCGACCCCACGCCGAGACTGCGCCATGAAACTGCCGGCCACCCGTGCAGAAATCGAACGATTGATCCCGCACGCCGGCGGCATGTGCCTGCTGGAGCGCGTGCTGGCTTTCGACGACAGCGGTCTGCATGCGCAGAGCGAGGCCCATCGCGACCCCGCACATCCGCTGCGCTGCGACGGCCGGCTGTCGGCCCTGCATCTCTGTGAATACGGCGCCCAGGCTATGGCCGTGCACGGCGGCCTGCTGGCCGCACGCGAGGGCCGCAGCGCGCCGCCCGGCCTTCTGGTCTCGCTGCGCGGGGTCGAGCTTGCCCGAGAGTTCATCGACGAGCTGCCGGGGCCGCTGGATGTGTACGCGCAGGAGGTCGCCGACAGCGGTGCGGGCTGGCAGTGCAGCTTCCGCATCGAGCATGCGGGCGAGGTGCTCGCCACGGGCCGCGCAGCGGTACTGCGCCGCGATCCATAGGGTGGGTCTTGACCCACCACGAGCTCCGCTTCGGCCTCGGGCCTCCAAGCCCATAGGGTGGGTCTTGACCCACCATGAGCTCCACACTCGCCTCGGGCTCGCTTCGTCGCATCGTCGGGTGAAGCCAAGAGCAAGAGCTTTCGGTCAGCCCTTCGGCCTGCCCGACCTACCTTTCTTTGCGTGGCCAAAGAAAGGTAGGCCAAAGAAAGGTAGGCCAAAGAAAGGCCACCCCTCGTCCGCGCCCTCTGCGCATCCGTGCGCAGAGGGTTCGCGTGAGTCCGTGGGTGTTCGTGGACAGGCCGTCCCTGGCCTGTCACGAACATCGGCCGCATCCCTGCGGCCGCCCCTGCGGACTGATCCACGAACTCCCGCCGCTCCCCAGGGGCCCCGTGGAAGAGCGCGGGCTCCTGCCCGCAACAGCCGAAGCGAGAAGCCGAAGCGAGAAGCCGAAGCGAGAAGCCGAAGCGAGAAGCCGAAGCGAGAAGCCGAAGCGAGAAGCCGAAGCGAGAAGCCGAAGCGAGAAGCCGAAGCGAGAAGCCGAAGCGAGAAGCCGAAGCGAGAAGCCGAAGCGAGAAGCCGAAGCGAGAAGCCGAAGCGAGAAGCCGAAGCGAGAAGCCGAAGCGAGAAGCCGAAGCGAGAAGCCGAAGCGAGAAGCCGAAGCGAGAAGCCGAAGCGAGGAGCCGAAGCGAGAAGCCGGAGCGAGGAGCCGAAGCGAGGAGCCGAAGCGAGGAGCCGAAGCGAGGAGCCGAAGCGAGGAGCCGAAGCGAGGAGCCGAAGCGAGGAGCCGAAGCGAGGAGCCGAAGCGAGGAGCCGAAGCGAGGAGCCGAAGCGAGGAGCCGAAGCGAGGAGCCGAAGCGGGGCCGCTGTTGGCCTTGCGTTCCTTCGAGTCCATTTGCGCTAGGGATCCCCCGGTTTCGAGCCCGCCCGCCCCAGTAGGATCGTTCGCCGAAACTGCTCACGGCCCTGCTCCACCCGTGCATGGCGGATCTCCCCTCTCCCCAACCCCTCTCCTACAAGGGGAGAGGGGCTAGATGCTGAGCCTTCGCCGCAAGGCGAACGTCTGCGGCGAATTGCAAACCCCAAGTCCCGAATCACTCAAACTCCAATCCCAGCTCCTACCCATGACCACCCCAAAACGCGCCCTCGTCACTGGCGGCAGCGGCGATCTCGGCAGCGCCATCTGCCGATCACTCGCCGAGGCCGGCCACCATGTCTACGTCCACGCCAACAGCGGCCTCGATCGCGCGCAGGCGCTGGTCGATGAACTTTGCGCGGCAGGGCATTCCGCCGAGGCGATCGCTTTCGACGTTGCCGACGCCGCGGCCTGCGCCCACGCCACCGCGAAGATGCTCGAAACCGGCCCCATCCAGATCATCGTCAACAACGCCGGCATCCACGACGATGCGCCGATGGCCGGGATGAGCGAAGCGCAGTGGAAGCGCGTCATCGACGTCAGCCTGCACGGCTTCTTCCACGTCACCCAGCCGCTGCTGCTGCCGATGGCGCGCACGCGCTGGGGCCGCGTCATCAGCATTTCCTCGGTGGCGGCCGTGCTCGGCAACCGTGGCCAGACCAACTACGCCGCCGCCAAGGCCGGCCTGCACGGCGCCACGCTGTCGCTGGCCCGCGAGATGGCCAGCCGCGGCATCACCGCCAACGTGGTCGCGCCGGGTGTCATCGCCGGGCGCATGGCGGCGGATGCGTTTCCGCCCGAGATGATCAAGGCCACCGTGCCTGCGGGGCGCGCGGGTCGACCCGAGGAAGTCGCAGCGGTGGTGGCCTTCCTCGCGTCGGAGGGCGCGTCGTATGTGAACGGGCAGGTGATAGGGGTCAACGGTGGGATGGGGTGACGGATAACGCAGACGGAGCGCAGTTGGGGATCGAGGCTGATACCCGCGACCCGGAATGCTGCGCCAGGGCGAAAGTCGGCGACTGAGGGGACGAAAGACGTGCGCAGGGCGGACTCCGTGGACTTCGAACTGAACATCGCGCTGTATTCGGAGGCGGACGCGTGCTTTCGCAAGGGCCGGTATCGTGAAGCCTTGCGTCTGTTCAAGCGCGCAGCGCGGGCGGATCCGCTCGACAGCGACTGCTGGTTTGCGATTGGTAGCTGCCTTGATGCGCTGAATCGCCCGACTCGGGCCGAGACTGCCTACCTGAAGGCGCTGTCGATGGCGCCTGAGGAAGACCATCCCGCCCTGTACTTCAACATTGGCAACGCGCTGCTTGACCAGCAGCGTTTCGAAGCAGCGGAGAGCTGGTACGCGAGGGTTCCTGCCGAGCACGAAGTCTTCGTGCGCGCCGACCGCAATCGGCGGCTGGCGGAATCCATGGCGAAGCGCTCTACGTAGGTTGGCGCCGAGCGCAGCGAGGCCCAACGTCGCAGCCCCAATGCCTGTCACAAGATTCGAGTGCGCGACGTTGGGCCTCGCCTTCGGCTCGGCGCCAACCTACCGTGTGGAATGCGTGCGCTTGCGTTGAAGGCCTGATGTCGCTGGGGGTGGCGTCGACACTGGATTCGACACCTGCTTTGGCTTTGGCTTGCGCTATTGCGGGCAGGAGCCCGCGCTGTTCGACGGGGCCCCTGGGGGGGGCGGCGGGAGGCGGTCGATGCGCCCGAAGGGTTGGCCGCAGGGATGCGGCCAAAGGTTTTCGACAGGCCACGGACGGCCTGTCCGAAAACCCCGACCGGCTCGCGCGAACCCTCTGCGCAGGGATGCGCAGAGGGCGCGGACGAGGGGTGGCCTTCTCTTTGGTTACTTTATCTTTGCCACTCAAGAGAAAGTGACTCGGGCAGCCCGCACGCGGGAATGGCCATGGATGGCCATGCTTTGGGAGCGCGGAAGGGCTGACCGAAAGCTCTTCGCTTTGCGCAACAGCGCGACCAGACAGGACCGAGGCCGAGGCGAAGCTCATGGTGGGTCGAGACCCACCCTGTGGCTCGAAACACCGGGGCCGAAGCGAAGCGCAGGGTGGGTCGAAACCCACCCTATGCGGCGCCTTTCCACTCCGGCGTCAGCAGTGTGTCACTCGAATCCGCGACGGGCGCATTCGCCAGCAGCGCTTCCAGCGCCGACACATCGAGCGTGGGATGGGTGTCGCGAGCCAGCGCCAGCAACTCGCCAGCGAGCCGTCGCAGGCACTCGAGATTCGAACGCATCCGCGCCTTGAAGGCCGCATCGTCGAGCGGATCACGCAGCGCACGGTTCAACTCGGCGAACCAGCCCAGCCGCGCCTGATCCAGGAAGGCCGAGGAGTCCACCGCCGCGTGCGGTCGCGCATTCGCCGCGCACCAGCGCTGGAAGAGATCCTGCAGGGCGAAGTTGAGCGCCTTGGCTTCGGCCAGTTCGGGCTTGAGTCGCGACAGCGTCGTGAGGTCATCGATGCGGCGGCCGAAGAACAACGCGGCGAGCACGCCCCAGTAGTAGCTGTAGTCCCACAGCACCTTGAGCGGCATCAGCTGGGCGTCGCCGAACAGGCCGTACTGGCCGCGGTACATGGCCAGGGTGCTTTCGTAGAAGCTGAAGTAGAGCTGCTCGTAGACGCCGGCATAGGGCTGCCAGGCTTCGTCCGCGCGGTCCTTCTCGATCAGCCGGCTGATGTAGGTGTTGCTGATCGCGATGAAGTCGCTGCCGGGTGAATAGAACGGATCGAGGAAGACGCCCGCCTCGCCGGTGAGCGCCCAGCGGTTCGCGCTGAACACCTGCTTGCAGCCGTAGGAGAAGTTGCGGAAGAAGGCGAAGTCCTGAAGCTCGCCGCGCATCGGCTCGATGGCCTGATGCACGCGCGGCTGGTGCACGGACAGCCAGTCCATCGCCTTCTCGAAGCTGTTCATCGTCTCCAGCGGGTGCATCTCGGCATCGCAGACGATGCCCACCGAATGCGAGCCCGAGGACAGCGGGATCAGCCAGACCCAGTAGCCGGGGCCGACGAGATGATTGGTGCTGCGCCAGCGCTCGGGCGGCGTGCAGCGGCTCAGCCAGTCGGCGTTGGCCGACCAGTCGTGCGGATCGATCATGCCCTTCACCCGGAACCACACCGCATTGGCCTTGTGGCCGTTGTCCTCGGCCAAGCCCAATTTCCGCTTGATGAGCCCTGCGCGGCCGCTGGCATCCACCACCCAGCGTGCCTGCGCCGTGCTGCGTTCGCCGGCGCGCTCCCACTCGACGCGGTGCGCGCTGTCGTCTTCGCTGAGATCAATCTGCTTGACCGATGCGCCGTCGATGAACTCGACCCCCAGCGCCTGCGCGCGCTCGGCGAGGAAGTTCTCGAAGCGGCCGCGGTCGATCTGCCAGGCGCCGGTCGGAAGCGATTTGCTGGCGCCGAGTTCAGCGCAGCGGTCCGGTGCTGAGTGGCCTTCGGAAAAGAAGAAGCGGAAACCGAACTTGACGATGTGTTCCTGATCCAGATGCTCGCGCAGGCCGAGCACGTCGCCGAAGTAGTTGGCGGCGATCTCGACCGTGCTCTCGCCGATCTTGAAGGCGGCCTCCGGCACCGGATGCGCGCGCCGCTCGATCACGCGGATGCGGGTGTCGGCGTCGCGCTGCTTCAGCTGCAGGGCGAGCGTGAGGCCGGCGAGGCCGCCGCCCAGGATCAGGACATCGTCAGCTGTCTGCGCGGTGATGGCGTTCATGCGGTGCGGCTCTCGAACACGGGTGTGGCGGGCGTCGGCAGGGTGGCTGGGCCGGGATCAAAAATGCGTGGCGGCGAGCGTCGCGCCTCAAGGTAGCGCCGGACCACGCGCCCATAGGTCCAGACTCGGCCGACCACATGCGAGGTGATGCGGTAGAGGTCGGTGAGCGGGCGGAAGTGGCTGCGCCGGAACTGTCCGGCCAGGCCGTCACCGGCGTAGCGCGATTCGATCGGCACCGACACGCAGCCCATGCCCAGCCGGCGCGCGGCCTGGATCAGGATGTCGGCTTCGAACACGAAGCCCTCGCCGGCGACGTCGGCAATCGCGCAGACCGCGCGCGGGTAGTAGCGCTGGCCGCTCTGGGTGTCGGCGATGCGGTAGCCGGTGGCCCAGGCGATGCCCCAGTCGCCGAACTCGTTGGCGAGCCGGCGGTGGATCGGCTGCTGGGCGCGCTTCTTCAGGCGCGCGCCGATGATGATGTCGTTCGGGAACTGCGCGGCCGCCGCGACCAGACGCGGCACGTCCGAGGCCAGGTGCTGGCCGTCGCCGTCCATGCTGACCACGCCATCGACATCGAGCGTGAGTGCAGCGCGGAAGCCGCTGCGCAGACCCTCGCCCTTGCCGCGGCGAGTCTCGTGCTGGATCAGGGTGATCGGCAGGTCGGCGAGCGCGGCGACGGTGCCGTCGGTGGAGCCGTCGTCGATCACGATCACATGCGACGTGCAGGCCAGCGCGCCTGTCACCACTTCGCGGATGCGCAGGGCTTCGTTCAGGGCGGGAATGATCACTGCGGTGCGTGCGAGCTCAGCCATGTCGCAGCTCCAGCACAAGGCGGCTGTCGCGGCCGGCGGGCAGTTCGCAGGTCGACTCGCCGCAGGCGAGTGCTTGAGCCAGACGCGCGGCCGGGGCCATCGCATTGCGCGCGGTGGCTTCGATCAGCGGGCCGGTGGCCTCGGCGCAGTCGCCCGTTGCCATGCGGGGGGCGAGTGTAAGTCCCGTGCCATCGGCGCGGTCCAGCACCAGGGCGAAACCGAACAGGCCCGCGCTCGTCGAGGTGTGCTGCAGCGGGCCGCCGGCGGGGCTGTCGTAGGCCACCAGCAGCACCGGGCCGCCGTCGATGGTGATCTGCAGCGCGGCCTCGATCAGGCCCTGTGCGAAGCTGGCATCGAAGGCCGAGATCGCGGTGGCCGGCGCATGGCAGCCGACGCCGATGGTCCAGTAGCCGGCAGCGGCGTTGTGCACCGAGTTGTGGAACTTGGTCGGCGAGACTTCGGTCGGCGCGCTGGCCAGCGTCGCGCACATGTAGTCGGTGATCGCCAGATCGCCGTGGGTGGAGGTGAACACCGAAGGCAGGGCGGCCGGATCGGCGCCGGCGTGCTCGCAGGCGGCCTCGGCCACGCGCAGGGCCAGCAGCACCGAGTCCGGCGCGCGGCGGCGCTCGTTGGCCGGCAGCATCGTGGGCGCGGGCTTCTTCGGCGCGCCTTCAATCAGGCCTGCTTCGGCGCGCGCGAACGCGGCCATCGCGTTCCAGTCGGGCAGGCCATCAGCAAACGCACCGATGCCCAGCACTTTCAGCGCAGTGAGGACGCTCATGCGCGTGCCTCCGCACCAAACACCAGCGAGCAGTTGTTGCCGCCGAAGCCGAAGGAATTGTTCATCGCGTAGCGCACTTCGCCGCGCGTGTTCTCGCGCAGGATCTGCGGGCCGCAGGCGGGGTCCGGATCGTCGCAGTTGAGCGTGCCGGGCATCAGGCCCGATTCGATCGCCTCGATCGCGATCAGGCTTTCGACGATGCCGGCCGCGCCCAGCGTGTGGCCGGTGTAGGCCTTGGTCGAGCTGGCGCGCAGACGCTCGCCGAACAGGCGCGCGACCGCGCCGGCCTCGATCTCGTCGTTCTTCGGCGTGGCGGTGCCGTGCAGGTTGAGGTAGTCGATGTCGGAAGGCGCGAGCCCCGCGCGTGCGATCGCCGCCTGCATGCACATCCGCGCGCCGAGGCCTTCGGGATGCGGGCTGCTCATGTGGTGGGCGTCCGAGGACTCGCCGTAGCCGAGCAGGCGCGGGCCTGTGCCTTCGCGCTCGACAATCGCATAGCCGCCGGCTTCGCCCAGCGACAGCCCGTTGCGGGCCACATCAAACGGCCGGCACTGCGCGGTGGAGACGAGGCCCAGCGCGTTGAAGCCGAACAGCACGCTGCCGCAGAGGGTGTCGACGCCGCCGACGAGTGCCGCATCGACCACGCCGGCCTGGATCAGCCGCGCCGCTTGCGCGAACACCTTGGCGCTGGACGAACACGCGGTCGCCACGGTCACGCAGGGCCCGCGCAGGCCGGTCGCCGCAGCGAGGAAGCTGCCCAGCGAATGCGGCGTGTGGATGATTGGGCGGTGCAGATCGGCCGGGAAGCGATCGCCGTCCAGGCGCGTGTAGGCCTCTTCGGAGGCGCCGATGCTCGAGGTGCTGGTGCCGATGATGAGCGCGACGCGTGCGGCGCCGTAGCGCTCACGCAGGGCGGCGACCCGCGCCGCCACGCCGTCCTGCTGCAGGGCGAACCAGGCCAGCCGGTTGTTGCGGCAGTCCCAGCCCATGAGTTCGGCGGGCAGCTGCACATCCTCCAGCCCGTCGACGCGGCCGATCCAGGTGTCCAGCGGATGCGCGGAGAAATCATTGCGACGCAGCCCGCTGCGGCGGGCCGCCAGCGCCTCGCGCATCGAGTCCATTCCCGCGCCGCAGGCGGTGGTCAAGGTGCGGGCGGTAATCGCCAGCGGCGGCATGGCTACAGCAGACATCAGCTCAGGGTGTCCTCATAGAATAGCTGCGGATTATAGAGAGCGGGGATTCGGGATTCGGGATTCGGGATTCGTCAGGGCAGGCTGCGGCATGGCGACCGTCGCGGAGCATTTGAAGGCTGCGCGACAGTAGGGGCTGGCCGACGGTCTTCACGTTCGCTCAGGAAGAGTGCCTTGGCCCAGCGATCCCGGAGCTTGCCCCGCACAGCGGAAACAGCCTGCCGAAGACCCTCGGCGCCAAGGCCACGGCGTGCCGTGCTGGAACGTCGCCGTGCGCTCGCGCGACGCGCTGTGAACAAGGACAATGCGCGGCTGAGTGCTCGCCGTGCCAAGACGCTCGCGCGCTTTCACGAATCCCCTCCCGGCCCTCGCGCATGGCGCTCGGGCGTTCGGCGACACGCGCGGCATGCCGCGCAAACGCGTCGCCTGGCTCCGCCCCCGGCCCTCGCGCATAGCGCTCGGGCGTTCGGTGACACGCTCGGCATGCCGCGCAAACGTGTCGCCTGGCTCCGCCCCCGGCCCTCGCGCATAGCGCGCGGGCGTTCGGCGACACGCGCGGCATGCCGCGCAAACGCGTCGCCTGGCTCCGCCCCCGGCCCTCGCGCATAGCGCGCGGGCGTTCGGCGACACGCGCGGCATGCCGCGCAAACGCGTCGCCTCACCCCTAATCCCGGCTCTCCAGTGTCCTCCCGCCAAGCCCACCGCCTGCGTCTCCTGCGCGATACCGATGCCCTGCAGGGCCTGGTGGTCGCGCTGCTGTTGTTGGTCGCGACCGGCGGCCTGCTCTACGTCTACTACGCGATCCGGGTCTGGAATCTCGCACGCCGTGCGCCGGCCTGGCCGGATCTCGATCCGCAGCGGCCGGCGCGTCTGCTGCTGTTCGGGAAACGCTGCGAGGACGGCGAGCCCGACAGCGACTTCCAGCAGCGCATCCAGCGTGCGCTGAGCCTGGCCGGCCGCCATCCACAGCTCGAACTGCTGCTGTTGGGCGGCGGACCCCATCCGACCGAGGCCGAAGTTGCCGCGCGTGAGCTGCGTGCGGCCGGGCTGAATGAGTCAGCACGCATCACCCTCGAAGACCAGTCGCGCGACACCCTGGAGAACCTGCGGCACGCGCGCTCGCTGCTGCAGCAGGGCGAAGGCGAAGTGCTGCTGCTGTCCAGCCGCTACCACCTTGCCCGCTGCAGCCTGTTCGCGCACTGGCTGGGCATCGAACACCGCCTGTGTGCGGCGGAAGAGCGCTGGGCGCCGAGCTGGAGTGAACGCGGTCGCCTGCTGCTGGAGGCGGCCTACATGGTCTGGGTCGAATCCGGCCGCGCCTGGGCGCGCCTGCTGCGCAGCAAGCGGATGCTGGCGAAGGTGAGTTGATCATCGCGAGGCCTGCGCAACGAATCTTGCTTCCCTCCCCCCTCGTGGGGGAGGGGGCGGGCTTCCAGCGATTGAGCGACATCGATCCGCGCCTGCGCCTCATATGGCGCTCTCGTTGGGCCGCGCTGCGCTTGGCCCAAACTACGGAGTGCGCTGGGAATCGACCCTCGCTGGGACCCCAGGCTCGCGCCACGTCGGTCCTGCTGCGCGTGGCAGATTCATCCTTGCCTGCTGACACGCAGCGACGCGCAGGTTGGTGCCGAGCGCAGCGAGGCCAAACGTCGCGCGCGCGAGGGTCAACGCAGACCTTGAATGCGCGCCGGCAGACTTGCCGAGCCTACGCTTCGAATCCCGAATCCCGAATCCCGAATCCCGAACCCCGAATCCCGAATCCCGAATCCCCGCCCCTCACCACTTGGTCGGCTTGGGATTGCGCTCGTCGAAGCCGCGCTGGTGCCAGTACGGATAAATCGGCGTGCGCTGGCTGGCGGCATCGAGCCTGGCGACCTGTTCGGGCGTGAGCGCCCAACCGACCGCGCCGAGGTTCTGGCGCAGCTGCGTTTCGTTGCGCGCGCCGATCACCAGGTTCACCACGCCGGGCCGCTGCAGCAGCCAGTTGAGCGCGACCTGGGCGACGGTCTTGCCGGTTTCCTCGGCGACCGCATCCAACGCATCGACCACGCGGTACAGGAACTCATCCTCGACCGGCGGCCCGCCGACATCGCCACCGGCGGCGATGCGGCCTTCGCTGGGCGTGACACCCCGGCGGATCTTGCCGGTCAGCCGGCCCCAGCCCAGCGGGCTCCAGACCATGGTGCCGAGGCCCTGGTCGATCGACAGCGGCATCAGCTCCCACTCGTAGTCGCGACCGATCAGCGAGTAGTAGCCCTGGTAGCAGACGTAGCGATTGAGGCCGTAGCGTTCGGACGTCGCCAGCGCCTTCATCACCTGCCAGCCGGAGAAATTGCTGCAGCCGATGTAGCGGATCTTGCCGGCGCGGGTCAGGTCGTCGAGTGCGCGCAACGTCTCTTCCACCGGCGTCAGCGCATCGAAGCCGTGCATGAAGTAGAGATCGATATGGTCGGTCTGCAGGCGCTTCAGGCTGGCCTCGCAGGCGCGAATCAGGTGATGCCGCGAGCTGCCCTTGTCGTTCGGCGAGGTGCCGGTGGTGAAGGTGGCCTTGGTGGCGATCAGGGCCTGATGGCGGCGGCCCTTCAGCGCCTCCCCCAGAATTTCCTCCGAGGCGCCGGCCGAATAGATATCGGCGGTGTCGAAGAAGTTGAGCCCGTGCTCGAAGCAGAGGTCGAGCATGCGCCGGGCATCGTCGACATCGGTGGCGCCCCAGCGGCCGAAGAACTCGCCAACGCCACCGAAGGTACCGGTGCCGAGACTCAGAACAGGCACTTTCAGGCCGGAATGGCCGAGACGACGGAATTCCATGCGGCGAGACTCCTAGAGTGAAGAGCAGGCAAGGCTGCCACGCCACCCGTTAGGCGGGCGGCAACGCTGGCGCATTCAGGGCACAGGACGGATCCCTCACTCCGCACGCAGCCCGCGCAGCCCGCCCTGAGGCGAGCCACCGGTGCGCGGCCCTGAGACTCGCTGGGTGCGGTTCAGTCGCAGCAAGGCGACCAGGGCCAGCGCAGCCAGCAGCACTTCCACGCCGAGCGCGAACCACAGGAAGGGGGTGCCCACGCTGCCGACGAGCATGCCGATCGTGCGGCCGATGGCGATTCCGCCGTAGGCGCCCAAGGCCAGCATCAGGCCGTAGGGTCGGTGACGGGCAGCGAGGTCCGAGGCCAGGATCAGCGCGCCCACGCCGAGCTCGAAGCCACCATAGAACGCGCGCAGCTCTGCGGCCGCAAGGTCGCCACTCAAGACGATGCCGGTGCTCGCGAGCGTGCCCAGCGGATCGAGCATGAAGGCTGCACCGAAAGCGATGAAGCCGAGGCCCGACAGCCAGAGCACGATGCGCGCGAATCCCATGGAGCATCCCCCGCTGAATGAGGCCGCAGGATGGGGCAGTACGGATCAATCCGGGGTGAGGGGAACCCGTCGCTGCGAGCTGCGCCTTGGGGGAGCGCACCCATGCGCTCGCATCGATTCTCGGTGCCTCGCGGCGGGCAGCTGCCGGTTGCTGCGGAGCTCCCCTCTGCCCGGATGTGAGAGGAGCTGGGCGAGCGGGGTGAGTACCGCGCGCTCCTTCGCTTCCCACCCTTGTGACAGGGGCGGTCCCAGCCCCTCGCGCCCAACGCCCAGGCCTTGGGTGAGTGATGCGCGCACCAGCAGCGTGTTGAAAAACTCCCTTCCGGGGAGTTTTTCATGTCGGCGGTCCGGCGCAGGTCCGTACCGCCTCACGACACATCCATCGCTTGCGCGCTTGCTTCGTCGTCCCGGCCATCCCTGGCCGGCCTAGCAGGCTGTTTTCCAACAGCCTGCTAGGCCGCACGAGCGCGCCGCCTCACGCTGCGCTGGCGAATCCCGAATCCCGGCCTTCAAGCCCTGCGTACAATCCGCCCCATGCATATCACCCCCGAACACCTGGCGCGTCTGCGCGGCATGGGCTGGCGCGAGGACGCGCCGGCGGCGTCCGCCTACGCCGAAGCGACCGAGGGCCGACTGGCCCGGGTCATCGAGCAGCACCGTTCGGGCTACGTGGTCGACGACGGCGAGCGCGAGTTCCCTGCGCAGGCCCCGGCGCCATGGACGCGCAAGGGCTTCGCCCCCGAACAGCGCGCGGCGGTTGGTGACTGGGTGCGGCTGAAGCAGGACGAGGACCTCATCCTCGACTGGCTGCCGCGCTTCGGCGTGCTGAAGCGGGCGGCGGCCGGCGAGCACTACAAGCAGCAGCTGATCGCCGCCAATATCGATCGCGTGCTGGTGGTCTGCGGGCTCGACGGCGATTTCAACCCGCGCCGGCTGGAGCGCTACCTCGTACTGGTGCGCGGCTCGGGCGCGGAAGCGGTGTTCGTGCTGACCAAGGCGGATCAGCTCGACGACGAGGACGTCGAGATGGCGATGGACGTGCTGCAGCCGCTGGAAGAAGCCGGTGCGCGCCTGATCGCCCTCAACGCCCGCTCGCTCGACTCGGTGCGTGTGCTGCATCCGCTGCTGGGGCCGGGCATCACCGCCGTGCTGGTGGGTTCCAGCGGCGCCGGCAAGTCCACGCTCACCAACGCCCTGCTGGGCATTGAGCGGCAGAAGACCAATGCCGTGCGCGCCAACGACAGTCGCGGCCGCCACACCACCACCCACCGCGCCCTGCTGCGTCTGCCTTCCGGCGGCTGTCTGATCGACACCCCCGGCATGCGCGAGCTGAAGCTGACCGGCGAGGAGACGCTGGACCGCAGCGGCTTCGACCGTATCGAAGCGCTGGCCGCCGAGTGCCGATTCCGCGACTGCCAGCACGAGCGCGAACCCGGCTGCGCGGTGCAGGCCGCGCTGGAGGCCGAGGAGATCGATCCGGGCGCGCTCACCAACTACCGCAAGCTGCAGGGCGAGCTGGAACAGGCGCGGCAGGTGCTGAAGCAGCGCGAGCGCCAGGGGCCGCGCGGCCCGCGGCGGCGCTGAGTGCACATCGCCTCAGCCTGATCTGGGGTGGGCTGGCGTGCGCGGGAGCCGTGGCCCAAGCCGGGCAGGGGTTTCTTGGTGATCGCTCATCCTCATGCCGCTCCGGTACGACAGTTGCTGTCACCACTCTGGCCGACTCGATATGCCGAGCGGCGAGCCAGCGGTTAGCCGCGCGGGCTTGGAGGGAAGGTCTGATCGACGCCACCCTGGCCCTGGTCAGGCGGCGCGAATCCGGCGCCGGCCGGGATTCGCGCGTGCTGGATCCAGCGTTCTGGATCCAGCGTGCTGGATCAGGCGCATGCCTGCTCGATCCGCGCGCGCGCCGTTCCCGGTGTGCGGGAAGCTGCGACGAATCAGGGCGTTGCTAGTCGAATCCCGCCTTGCCGACCCCCACTGCACCGCGAGTGCGACAAGCCGCTGGCATACTCCGCCCCCTTTGCTGCCACGCGACACTTCCCGTGATCACCGCCGCCGAATTCGATTCGCTCGCCGCCCAGGGCTACAACCGCATCCCGCTGGTGCGCGAGCTGCTGTCCGACCTCGACACGCCCCTGTCGGTCTACCTGAAGCTGGCCGACGGGCCCTACGCCTACCTGTTCGAGTCGGTGCAGGGCGGCGAGAACTGGGCGCGCTACTCGATCATCGGCCTGCCCGCGCGGCGCGTGTTCAGCCTGCGCGGCAGCACGCTCAGCGTCGAGGACTGCGGCGCAGTGGTGGAGACCCGCGAGCTGGCCGATCCGCTGGCCGAGATCGAAGCCCTGCGCGCCTCGTTCAAGGTGCCAAGGCTGGCGGGGCTGCCCGCCTTCACCGGCGGCCTGGTCGGCTACTTCGGCTTCGAGACCATCGCCTGGATCGAGCCGCGCTTCGCGGCCTCGGACCGGCCCGACATGCTGGGCACGCCGGACGCGCTGCTGATGTTGAGCGAAGAGGTCGCGGTGTTCGACAACCTCCACGGCAAGCTTTACCTGGTCGTGCACGTCGACACCGCCGAGCCGCAGGCCTATGCGCGCGGCCTGCGCCGGCTGGATGCGCTCACCCATCGTCTGCGCATGGGGGCGCCGAGCTATCCCGAGGTGCTGGATCCCTCGGCCGTGTCCGAGGCCGATTTCGTCAGCGGCTTCACCAAGGAAGGCTTCCTAGCGGCAGTGGATCGCTGCAAGGATTACATCCGCGCCGGCGACATCTTCCAAGTGGTGCTCTCGCAGCGCATGTCGATCCCGTTCCGCGCGCGTCCGGTCGATGTCTATCGCGCGCTGCGCGCGCTGAACCCCTCGCCCTACATGTATTTCCTCGATCTGGGCGCCACCCAGATCGTCGGCTCCTCGCCGGAGATCCTGGTGCGCCTGGAGCAGGGCCGCATCACCCTGCGCCCGATCGCCGGCACCCGCCCGCGCGGCGCCACGCCCGACGAGGATGCGGCGCTCGAGGCGGACCTGCTGGCCGACCCCAAGGAGCGCGCCGAGCATCTGATGCTGATCGACCTGGGTCGCAATGATGTCGGCCGCGTCTCCAGAACGGGCAGCGTCAGCGTGCCCGACCAGTTCATCATCGAGCGCTATTCGCACGTAATGCACATCGTCAGCCAGGTCGAGGGCGATTTGGCCGAGGGCCTGGATTTCGGCGACGTGCTGCGCGCCACTTTTCCGGCCGGCACGGTCAGCGGCGCACCCAAGATCCGCGCACTCGAAGTCATCCAGGAGCTGGAGCCGGTCAAGCGCAACATCTACTCCGGCGCGGTCGGCTACCTCGGTTGGCACGGCGATGCCGATACCGCGATCGCGATCCGCACCGCGGTGATCCAGGACGGTCGCCTGCACGTGCAAGCCGGCGCCGGCATCGTGTTCGACTCCGATCCTGAGAAGGAGTGGGAAGAAACCCTCAACAAGGGGAGGGCGCTGTTCCGCGCCGTGGCGCGGGCGGCGGGAGGGCTGTAGCGGAGCCTGCGGCAGCTACAGCGCATGGGTCGCTGAAGCCAGAATTCCGTTGCTCTCCAATGGCCGCGCCTGCGCCAGCCTTGCTGACGAGAATTCGCCTCGGCGCTCACCGAAGCGCGCTCTTGCGAATCCCCAATCCCCAATTCCGAATCCCGAATCCCAGCGCGCCGCAGGCGCGCCTACACCATCACCTGGCCGTGCACCCGGGCGATCCGCGGCCGCACGCGCCAGCGCTTCTCGCCTTCGCCGCGCTCGAACAGCCGGTAGCGGGGCAGTGCGCCACCGTGCAGGTGCAGGGTGATCGCCCAGTGCTGGCTGCTCAGGTTGCGGCAGCGGTGGGCAAGGCTTTCGCTGCGCTCGAACCACAGCGCGTCGCTCTCGCCCAGCCACGTGATTTTGCGCTGGCTCGGGGGTTCACCATCCGCGCCGATCGCGTACTCCTGCACCTCCAGCGAGCCCTGCAGCACCAGCTCCATGCCGTAGTCGCCGCTCATCGAATTGACCGGGGTCACGTGGCCAGGCGGCCAGATCAGCAGGGTCGCGCTGTAGGCCGGGCGCTTGGAATCGAGGATCAGCAAACGCGTGAACCCGCGCTTGGCGCGACCGCGCAGGCCGTTGATCTGCTGTTCGTAGCGGCCGTCGGAGCCGAGATGCACGACGGCGCCGAGTTCGCGCGCGAGCCAGGCGAGGTCCGGCTGCGGGCCGCGGATGCCGTCTTCCAGCACCGAACGCAGCAGGGAAACCAGTCGCGGTGTGCGAGCCATGGGGCGCTCCTTGCGCATGACGAGCCGCTAGGAGACCACCGCTCGCGTTAAGCCCCTGATAAGCAGGCGTCGGCTTGATGTTTGTTCACGCCGCAGCGGGCGCTGGGGGCTTGCCGAGGTTCGAAAAGCACAGCCCCCGCGCGTGGCGGGGGCTGTGGAGTGCCGCGGACTGCAGGCTGGACTCAGGCGGCCTGGTCCAGACCCTTGCCGCGGCGCCGCGCCAGTGCCGCCGACTCCAGATCGGCCGGGTCGAAGTCGTCGACGCCAATCACGTCCTCGATCAGCACGCGCACTTCGCGCAGCAGATTGGCCTCTTCCGCACTCAGCACACCCTTGAGACGCGCCTCGTTGAGCTGTTCGTCGGCGTCCAGCGACGTGATCTCGCCGGCCTTGATCGCCTTGACCAGCTTGCGCTCGACCGGCTCGGCGGCGATCACGCGCGGCAAGGCAGCGTTGACGCGGCCCGCCGGATTGTTCTCGCAGGGCGTGGTGAACACGCCTTCGCAGAGGCGGTCGCGCGTGTCGGAGGGCGTCATCAGCAGGGCAGCGGCGCGATGGCCGAGACGATCGGAAGGCGCCTGCGCGCGGCGGCCCCACGGGAACACCAGCAGCCACAGCGCCCAGCCGACCGGTCGGATCGGGAAGTTGCGCAAGGCCGCCGACAGGGCCAGCTCGATGCGGTGGTTGATGTCGAACATCGCCCAGGCCAGCAGCGGCTGGTCGCCGGCGGGGCGGTCGCGATCCTCGTAGCGCTTGAGAATGGCCGAGCCGATGTAGAGCAGGCTGAGCACGTCACCCAGGCGCGCCGACAGGCTTTCCTTGAACTTCAGCTTGCCGCCCAGGGTGAGCATCGAGGTGTCGGCCACCAGCGCCAAATTGGCCGAGTAGCGGTTCATGCGGCGATAGAAGCGGCGGGTGTAGGCGTCGCCTGGGACGATGCCGATGCGCGAGCCGGTCAGGCCGAGAATCAGGCTGCGTGCGGCATTGGAGATCGCAAAGCCGATGTGGCCGAACAGGGTGCGGTCGAAGTCCTTCAGACGCGTCGTCGGGTCGGGGTGCTGGGCGGCCTGCATCTCCTTCAACACCCAGGGATGGCAGCGGATCGCGCCCTGGCCGAAGATCATCATGCTGCGGGTCAGGATGTTGGCGCCCTCGACCGTGATCGAGATCGGCGAGCCCTGCCAGGCGCGGCCCAGGTAGTTGCGCGGGCCGAGGATGATGCCCTTGCCGCCATGCACGTCCATGGCGTCCTTGACCACTTCGCGATAGGTCTCGGTGGCGTGGTATTTGGCGATGGCCGAGGGCACCGAGGGCTTCTCGCCGCGATCGACCGCGGCCGCGGTCGATTCGGACAGCGCGCTGATCGCATAGGCATGGCCGGCGATGCGCGCGAGTGCTTCTTCGACGCCTTCGAAGCGGCCGATCGGCAGCCCGAACTGCTTGCGGATGCGCGCGTAAGCGCCGGTGACCAGCGCGCTCATCTTGACGCCAGCGGTGCCGGCCGAGGGCAGGGAGATCGCGCGGCCCACTGACAGGCACTCGACCAGCATGCGCCAGCCTTCGCCGATCATCTTCTCGCCACCGATCAGCGCCGACAGCGGCAGGAACACGTCGCGGCCCCGCACTGGCCCGTTCTGGAAGGGCACATTGAGCGGGAAGTGGCGGCGTCCGATTTCAAGGCCGGGTGTGCTGCGCGGAATCAGCGCCAAGGTGATACCGCGGTCCTTCTGATCGCCCAGCAGGCCATCCGGATCGTGCAGGCGGAAGGCCAGGCCGACCACGCTCGCGACCGGGGCCAGGGTGATGTAGCGCTTGTCGAAGGTGAGGCGCACGCCGACCACCTTGACGCCTTCCCATTCGCCCTCGCAGACGATGCCGTAGTCGGGCAGGGAGGTCGCGTCGGAGCCTGCCGACGGGCCGGTCAGCGCGAAACAGGGAATCTCGCGACCGTCAGCCAGGCGCGGCAGGTAGTGGTTCTTCTGCTCGTCGGTGCCGTAGTGCAGCAGCAGTTCGGCCGGGCCCAGCGAGTTCGGCACCGCGACCGTCGAACCCAGCGTGGCCGAGGCCGAGTTGAGCTTCTGCAGCACGCGCGAGTGGGCCAGCGCCGAGAAGCCCAAGCCGCCGTACTCGCGCGGGATGATCATCCCGAAAAACTTGTGCTTCTTCAGATACTCCCAGACCTGCGGCGGCAGGTCGGCGCGCTCGTGGCTGACCTCCCAGTCGTTGGTCATCCGGCACACCTCTTCGCAAGGGCCGTTGATGAAGGCCTGCTCCTCGGCCGTGAGTTCCGGCTTGGGCTGGGCCAGGAGCTGCTTCCACTTGGGCAGGCCCGAGAACAGCTCGCCTTCCCAGCCCACGGTGCCGGCCTCAAGCGCGGTTTTCTCGGTGTCCGAGAGCTGCGGCAGCATCCTGGTGTAGATCTTCAGCAGCGGTGCGGTGATCTTGTGGCGTCGGGTGGGGGTGTGCAGCAGGGGCGCGGCGACAGCGGCAAACAACAGGCCGGCGACGAACGTGGCGATGAGGCTTGCCTGCAGCAGCACGGCAAACACCAGCGCGGCAACGCTCACCGCGGCCCAGGTCTTGAGGTTGGTTCGGAAGTAGGCCGCGGCGAGGCCGGCGACCAACAGGGCGAGGAAGGGCAGCAGGATGCTCATGGCGGGGCTCCGTTGCGATCCGGTGCGGGAGGGAAGAGCGAACAGCGGTGTCTGCACACTATCCGGGCGCGTTCGAGTCCTGGCACCCATGCCAGAGCGTCGGCGCGCGCGGGGCGAAACCGTACCCGCGAGTATGTTGGGCCGGGGCGCAGGAATCAATACGCTGACGTATGGGTTGTGTGAAATGCTGCAGCGCTTTGATTCCCGTGCGGAAAATGGGGCATGTCCAGGGACAGCGTGGATTTGCAAGGTTCGGGCCGCCCGCTACACTCCCCTAGATGAACGCCCCCACCAAGAAAGCCGACAAGGCGCCGCGGCTGTCCGCCAATGACTGGGCCCAGGGTGCCCTGGACCTGATCGCCGAGCAGGGCGTGGCCGCCGTGGCGGTGGAACCGCTGGCGCGTCGACTGGGCGTCACCAAGGGCAGCTTTTACTGGCATTTCCCCTCGCGCGAAGCCTTGCTGCGGGCCGCGCTCGAGCGCTGGGAGCAGCGCGAGCTGGAAGAGGTCTTCGCTCAGCTCGAAGGCATCGAGGATCCGCGCAGCCGACTGGAGCAGCTGTTTCGTCTGGTCGGCACCCAGACCGCTTCGCACTCCATCTACTCCGAACTTTTGAAAGCGATGGACCACGCGGTCGTGCAGCCGGTCATGCAGCGGGTGTCCGCCCGACGCATGGATTGGCTCACCCTGGCCTACCGCCAGGTCGGCCTGCCGCGGATCGAGGCCCAGCATCGCGCGCGCTTGACCTATGCGGCTTACGTCGGCTTCCTGCAGCTTTCCCTTCAGCTTGGCCAGCCGCGTATGCGGCACGAAGAGTTCGACGAGTATCTGGCCCACGTCATGTCGACCCTGATCCCGGGTTGAGTCGCCGATTCGGGGCACGGCGCAAGGCATGGGTGAAGATTTCAGCGCTGGAACGCGCCACGGCGTGCGCGCCCGCGGAGCGAGCACGTGAACACCTGTTCCCGCGGAAGCGAGTCCGGAGAGGCGCTGGACTGGCGAGCGCGGATCACATCAGGAGGGGTTTGGACACGGTTGCCGCAGCGGTGCGTTTGCTCAGCCGCTGAATGAATCGGCGCAGCTTGGCCGCGATCCCCGCAGAAATGTTCCGACTGCACCAAGCGCAGCTTGGGTTTTCTTCTGAACAGCGACGCCTTGTGCTGGCAGCGATGTCACCGGTTTCCCTGTCGCTCCTGAAGGCCCAGTGGACTGGCATTGGACTTGTTTGCCCGAACTGGTCTGGCTAAGGTCTGCTGCCCGAAACGGCCGCTGCCCGGCGGTCACCGCGACGGTGACCCGGCGGCCGGCAATGGAGCCCTTGCATGTCCAGCACGCTCGCAGCGCTCAACCAATGGGTTGAGCAAGTTGCCCGACTTACGCGTCCCGATGCCATCCACTGGTGCGACGGCAGTGAAGCCGAACGCGAGCGCCTGACCGCACTCATGCTTGAATCCGGTGATTTGCACGCGCTCAACCCGGACACCCACCCGAACTGCTACCTGCACCGGTCGAGCCCCTCGGACGTCGCTCGCGTCGAACACCTGACCTTTGTCTGCACGCGCGAGCGCGACGAAGCCGGCGCCAACAACCACTGGATGGCACCGGACGAGGCCCGCGCCAGGATGCAGGCTCTGTTCGAGGGCTGCATGCAGGGCCGCACCCTGTATGTCGTGCCCTACTGCATGGGCCCGATCGACTCTCCGCTTGCACGCTGCGGCGTTGAGATCACCGACAGCGCCTATGTGGTCGTCAACATGGGTCTGATGACCCGGATGGGCGCCGACGCGCAGCGCCGGATCGAGCGTGAGGGCCGCTATGTCAAGGGCCTGCACTCGACCGGTGAACTCGATCCCGAGCGCCGCTTCATCATGCATTTCCCGGAGGATCTGGAGATCCAGTCCTACGGTTCCGGCTATGGCGGCAACGCCCTGCTGGGCAAGAAGTGCCATGCCCTGCGTATCGCCAGCCATCAGGCTCGCAGCGAAGGCTGGATGGCCGAGCACATGCTGGTCCTTGGCGTACAGACGCCCAAGGGCGACACCCATTACGTGGCCGCTGCCTTTCCCAGCGCCTGCGGCAAGACCAACCTGGCCATGCTGATCCCGCCGGAGGGCTATCGCCGCGAAGGCTGGAAGATCTTCACCATCGGCGATGACATCGCCTGGATGCAGCCGGGCGCCGACGGTCGCCTGTATGCGATCAACCCCGAAGCCGGCTTCTTTGGCGTCGCGCCGGGGACCAGCGAGGCCACCAACCCGAACGCGCTGGCCATGCTGGGTCGCGATGCGATCTTCACCAACACCGGTGCCACCGCTGACAACCAGCCCTGGTGGGAAGGCTTGCCCGGCGCGCCGGCCAAGGATTGGCAGGGTCGCGATTTCGACCCCGCGAACGGCCCCGCGGCCCACCCGAACTCGCGCTTCACCGTCAGCGCCAAGCAGTGCCCGAGCTACAGCTCCGAGGCGGAGAATCCGGCAGGCGTGCCGATCTCGGCGATCATCTTCGGCGGCCGCCGCGCCAGCCTGGTGCCGCTCGTCATGGAGGCTGAGGACTGGACCCACGGGGTGCTGATGGGGGCTTCGATGGCGTCGGAAACCACGGCAGCCGCCACTGGCGCGGTCGGCATCGTGCGCCGCGATCCGATGGCGATGAAGCCCTTCTGCGGCTACAACTTCGCCGACTACTTCAGTCACTGGCTGAGCTTCGACCGCGCGGGCGCTCAGTTGCCCAAGGTTTTCCACGTCAACTGGTTCCGCAAGGGCGCGGACGGCAAGTTCCTGTGGCCGGGCTTTGGCGAGAACATGCGCGTGCTCGAATGGATCATCGCGCGCTGCGAATCGAGAGGCGAAGCAGTCGAAACCCCGGTGGGCCGTCTGCCCTCAATGACCAGCCTGCGGACGGAAGGCTTGGACCTTGCGGCGCAAGATCTGGATGCGCTCTTGAGCATCGAGGCGGACGCCTGGCAGCGTGAGCTTGAAGAAGTCGAGCGTTTCATGCTCGAACTCGGGCAGCGCGCGCCTTTGGCTCTGGTGGACGAACTTCGCCGTCGTCGCGCCTTGCTGGCGGGTCGCAGGGCCGCCTGAGGGGGTAGCGCTCCGCCCGTGCGCGAAGCATCGGCGGAGCGTCATTCGGAGTTGCTGGAACGTTCCCGCCGTGCGTTCTTGGCGCCAGCAGCTCGTGCGCTACAGATCCTGCTGATAGCGCACGTAGGGCACGCGGCCACCGGTTTCTTCGGCCGGGGGGAGTTCGCGCAGCGGCCAGCGGCTGGTGTCACCGCGAGTCCAGTACTGGGTGGTGCCAACGGTCAACTCTCCGCGCCAGGGCGTGCGCCACGTGATGCCCAGGTCGAGGCTGTTGAGGACGCCGGGCAAGCCGCGCAGCTCGAGCGAGCGCGCCGTCAGGCTGCTGCTCAGGGCGCCTGTGCCCGCGGACACGCTGAGCGCATCGCTTTCGAACACCGGCACCGGGATGCCCCAAAGGTCCACAGTTCGCCCCTGACTGCGCAGGTTCTGGCCATCGACACGCAGCCAGGCCGTCTGGCCCACGTCGAAACTCGCGCCGAGACTCAGCAGCTGGGCATCACTGGAGACGGGCAGCGCGAGATGCAGAGGCGTGACCTCGGACAGGCCGGGCAGGCTTGACCAGCGGCTGGGCGCAGACGCGAGGCGCTGGGGCTGCTGCACGCTCAGCCATGCAAGCCCGTAGTTGACGTCAATGCCTGCGCGCTCAATGAACCAGGCGCCCGACAGACCGACGCCGCTGCCATACCCCGGCAGTGTCGCCGCGTCCACTTCGAGACGAGCCAGCATGCACTGCTCACTCAGACCGATTGCGCCTGCGCCGCCGCGTTCGCAGAGGATGGCGAGACCCGGTTGGCTGGGCGACAGGCCTAGACCCGAGAGCCCACTCTGCTCGGTCTGGCTCCTTACGGGACGCTGACCGTTGCGACTACCCAGCGCATTGGCAACGCCCAACAAGCGATCGAGAAGTGAGGCTTGATCCTTGGACGGCTCGACGCCCCGCAACAGCGCATCGTCGGTGAACTCCGCGGGCGCCGCACACGCGGACGATGACCCGAGGGCCAGTGCGAGCGCAAGAAGTGGGCGGAGTCGATTCACGGCGTCAAGTTGAGGCGGCGAGGCGCTCAGAATATACGTGGAGGGGAACTCAAGAACGCGGGTGGTAGTGATTTCGGAGGGTGCACTGAGGTTCCGAGGCTGCGCCAGTTTAACGCGACGCTAACTCGGCGAGAACTGTACCCAGACTTCGGGTTGTCGGCTGGCAGCCCTGGTGGCAGATCCAAACCAGAATGACCCGGGCGGCGCCTGCCCGGCCCGCCGGCTCCGTCCGGGCGTCGAGCGCGCTGCTTTGCAACACTTGGGTAGTTCTCACCGCGCCCCGGCTCGCAGCGTTCAGGGCGGCTCGGCAAGGCCTGTCTGGTGTGGCTGGGACCTTCGGCAGGCGCGGGTCGCACGGGCGGGCAGCAGCACTTCAAGCGCTGGCGTGGTCAGCAAAAGCCAGCATAATCGCCGGCGAGCAGAGCTGCTCCGAAGCGCGATTCCGCGAAAGCAAAGCGGCGGAATCGCGAAACCACGCACGCACCTCAAGGCACAGCACACAGGCCTATGGCTTCCTGGAACGGCGCAGAAGAGATCGATCCGGAGGCGGGCATGCTTCCCGGCGCGAGCTCCATGGTGCCTCCGCAGAGCGTGGGCCTTGGCGCAGTGCTTCTGCGGGCCCTTGAGACCGTGTTGCGAGGGCGCTCTGGGCTCCGTCTGGATCTGTGCTGCGAGGGCGATTCCGACCTCCGCGCCGAGGCGCGTTTGCCCGGGTTTGCCCGGCCTGATGGCCCGGTGCCTGACCCCGGAGGCAGCCTGCGCTGGACGCTGGCCGGGATGCACGCTGTCCCGATGCAGCTTGAGCTGAGCTGGTGTGAGGGGATGGCGCCGGAGCCCGCGGAACTGGAGGCTCTTGAGCGGGTACTGCGTGCCGGACTCCCCGCCGCACTCGAAGTCGACCGCCTTCAGACCGCGCTCGCCCGCCTCGCGGAGGCGGAGCGTTTGCAGCGCGCGCTGTTCTCGATCGCGGACCTGGCCAGCGGTGAGGGCGATACCGGCGAGCTCATCGCTGGCGTTCACGGGATTCTGGCCAGCCTGATGTACGCCGAGAACTTCTATATCGCGCTGGTCGAACCGGAGCGCGACACGCTCACCTTCCCGTACTTTCGCGACAGCGTCGATCGAGAGGGGCCGCCGATCGGTGCGCCGATTCCGCGCATCGAGTATCGCGGCTCCCTCACCGATCAGGTGTTTCGGCAGGGGCGTCCGCTGATGGGGGCGCCTGCGGAGCTGCTCCGCGAGGTGGGCCTGCCCGAGCGCCCCACCGGCTTTGGGCCGCTGTCTCTGGATTGGCTCGGCGTGCCGTTGATGCGCGGGGGCGACGTGTTCGGCGTGGTTGTGGTGCAGAGCTACGACCCCGAGCACCGCTACAGCGGTCGGGAGCGCGCATTGCTCACTTATGTTGCCCAGCACATTGCCACGGCGCTTGAGCGCAAGCTGGTCCATGACGAGCTGGAAAAGCGGGTGGCGCAGCGCACGGACGAATTGCGACATGCCAACGAGGCTCTGCGCGCCGAAATCGAAGAGCGTCAGCGTGCCGATCGACTGCAGGCCGCGCTCTTTCGCATCGCCGAGCTGGGTTCCTCGGGTGGCAGCTTGGAGGACTTCTTCGGCGCCGTGCATCGCGTGATCAGCGAACTGCTGTTCGCCGAGAACTTCTATATCGCCCTGCACGACTCCGAGCGCGGCGAGATCCACTTTCCTTACTCGGTGGATCAGCACGATCGCAAGCGGCCGACGCGGCGCATGGCGCGCGGGATGACCGAATACGTCCTGCGCACCGGACGGCCAATTCTGATCGACCGGCCCGGGATGGACGCGCTGGCGATTGGCGGCGAGGTCGAGTCACTGGGCGCGCAGGCGCAGATCTGGCTCGGTGTGCCCCTCATATGCGCCAGCGCTACGGTGGGCGTGCTGGCGGTGCAAAGCTATGACGATGCCCGCGGCTACCAGCCGCGCGATCAGGAGCTGCTGACGTTTGTCGCCTACCACGTCGCCAACGCCCTGGATCGCAAGCGCGCCACCGACTCCCTGCGACAGGCCTACGCCGAGCTCGAGCGTCGCGTCGAGCAGCGAACCGAGGCGCTGTTCGAAGCCAACCGCGATCTGCGCCAGCAGATCACCGAGCGCGAGCGCATCGAGTGGCAGCTGAAGCACGCGGCTCTCCATGATGCGCTGACCGGGCTGCCCAACCGCAGCTATCTCATGTCGCGTCTCGAAGAGGCCCTGCAGCGCTACGCGGCCAACCGCAGCGACTGCTTCGCCGTGCTGTTCCTCGATCTGGACCGCTTCAAGGTGGTCAACGACTCGGTGGGGCATCTGGTCGGCGACGAGTTGCTCAAGGAAGCCGGTGCACGCATTGCTGCCAGTGTCGGACGTCGCGGCACCATCGCCCGCTTGGGCGGCGATGAGTTCGCCATCCTGATCGAAGGCGTCGAGGCTGAGGCGCAGGCCAGCGAAGCCGCCGGGCGCATCATCGAATCCATGGAAATGCCCATCCGAGCGGGCGGCAAGGAGCTTTACAGCTCGGTCAGCATCGGCATCGCCCTGGCCCAGCCGCACTACCGGACCGCCGCCGAACTGCTGCGCGATGCCGACGTCGCGCTGTATCGCGCCAAAGCCAACGGTCGGCGTCGCTTCGAGCTGTTCGACGAAGCGCTGCGCCGCGAGGCCCTGCTGCAGCTGGAGCTGGAGGGCAATCTGCGGCGCGCGCTGGTACGCAGCGAGTTCGAGCCGGTGTTCCAACCGATACTCGACCTGGAAAGCGGCACCATTGCCGGCTATGAGGCGCTGCTGCGCTGGCGTCATCCGCAGCGTGGTCTGCTCGCGCCGTCCGATTTCCTGGGTCAGGCTGAAGAATCGGGCCTGCTGGAGGCCATCGACTGGCAGATCTACGAACTGGTCTTCGCCCAGGCCTGGCAGCTGGTCGCTGATGGCGGTTACGTCAGCATCAACGTTGGCGCGCGCCACCTGCGTTCGGCGCAGTTTGTGCCAGAGCTGGCTCGGCTGCTGGCGCGCTATGAGCTGCCGCCGCAGCGCCTGCGCATCGAGGTTACCGAGCGCAGCCTGTTCGAGCAGCCCGAGCTGGCGCGCGAGCTGTTCCGAGAACTGCGCACCCTGGGTGTATCGCTTGCGCTGGACGACTTTGGCACCGGCTACTCCTCGCTGAGCTACCTGCACCAGTTCCCGCTGCAGGTCCTGAAGATCGATCGCAGCTTCGTCGAGGCCGCAGACGAGGCCGAACCCGGAAATGCGCTTGCGGTGCTACGCGCCATTTGCGCGCTTGGCTCCTCGCTGGGCATGGAAGTGGTGGCCGAGGGCATCGAGTCCGAGGCGCAGTTGGCGCGGGTCCGTGAGCTTGGCTGCCGCTATGGTCAGGGCTTCCTGCTGGGCCTGCCGCAGCCTGTCTGTCTGCTGGCGCCCGCTTCGTCCGCACGCGGGGACGGTCCGCCCGTACGGGTGCCTGCGGAACCGGGCGTACACGTCGGCTCCTGATCGGCATGGATACTCGGCGCAGACGCGCTCTTCATTAGGCCATCTCGGGCCGCTGCAGGGCCTGCGTTCACTTCCGTCGCGGCCTGCGCTAGCGTGCGCTGCTGCACTGCACACAAAGAGCGGAGTCGCAATGTCACGTCCTGCCAGCCTGGCCGCCGAACCCGAAACCCTGCGCGAAGTGGATCTGCCGGCAAGCGACCAGCCGCTGCGCGAGGACGTCAAGCGGCTCGGCGCACTGGTCGGCGAAGTGATCGCCGATCAGGAAGGCGAGGCCTTCTTCGAGCGGGTCGAGGCGCTGCGACGCCTGGCCATCCAGCGCCGCGAGCAGGGCCAGGGGCTTGAGGAGCTGGCCGCCGCGGTGGACGGACTGCCGCTCGATGAGGCCGAGGGTCTGGTGCGCTCGTTTGCGACCTATTTCGGCGTGGTCAACCTGGCCGAGCGCATCCATCGCATCCGCCGTCGGCGCGACTACCAGAAGCAGGCAACCGCGGCGCCGCAGCCGGGTGGGCTGCTGGCGGTGGTCACCGAACTCAAGGCGGCGGGCGTCGAATTCGACGAACTGGTTGCGCTGATCCGGCGACTGCACATCGAGCCGGTGTTCACGGCCCACCCCACCGAAGCCGTGCGCCGGGCCTTGCTGGAAAAGGAAGCCGAAGTCGTGCGCGCGCTGATGGACGACCTCGACCGCGCGCGCACGCCGGGTGAGCGGAGACTGGATCTGGCGCGCATCCGCATGGCCTTGACCAGCGGCTGGCAGACCGCCGAGAACGCGATCGAGAAGCCGACCGTGGCTGACGAGCTGGAGCACGTCAGCTACTACCTCGGTCACGTGCTGTATCTGATCCTGCCGGTGTTCCACGAGCTGCTGGCCGATGCGGTGGAAACCGTCTATCAGCGCACGCTGCCGGCACTGCCGCCGATCCTTCGCTTTGGCTCCTGGGTCGGCGGCGACATGGACGGCAATCCGTTCGTCGGTGCCGACACCGTGGAGGCCAGCCTGGCCGCACAGCGCAGCCTGATCCTCTCGAACTACCGTGGCGATCTGGGCCATCTTGCGGGCCTGTTGACCCAATCGATCGGGCGCGTCGGCGTCGACCCGCGCGTGCTGAAGCGCATCGATGACTACCGCGCGCGGCTGGGCGAAGCAGCACTACGGCTGCGCTCGCGGCATGACGACATGCCGTATCGACAGCTGCTGAACCTGATGATCCTGCGACTTGAGGCGACCGAGTCGGGTGCGGCGGAGGGCTACCGCGGCCCGGCCGGACTGCTTGACGATCTCAACCTGATCGCCCATTCGCTCAAGAGCCAGCGCGGAGAGCATGCCGGCTTCTTCGCTTTGCGCCGTCTGCTGCGCCGGGTCGAGGCCTTCGGCTTTCACCTCGCCACGCTCGACCAGCGCCAGGACTCCCGCGTCCACGACGCTGCGCTGGCCGACCTGTTGAAGGACTCCGAATGGCCGCAGCGCCCAGCCGACGATCGCGCCGCGCGGCTGGGCGATCTGCTCGGCGGCGAGCTCGCCAAGCGCAGCTCGGCCGAGGCCTCCACGCAGCGGGTGCTGGACGTCTTCGCCAAGCTCGCCGAGCTGCGCCCACGCTACGGCGCCGAGGCCTTTGGCCCCTACATCGTCAGCATGAGCCGCAGCGCCGCCGATGCGCTGGCCGTGCTGGCGCTGGCGCGTATGGGCGGGCATGCCGATGCCCTTGGCCGGGTGCCGCTCGATGTCGCACCGCTGTTCGAAACCGTGGACGACCTGGCGGCGGCGCCTGAGGTCGTCGCCGCCCTGTTCGATAATCCGGTCTATCGCGCCCACGTCGCCGCGCGCGGCGAGCGTCAGGTGGTGATGCTGGGATACTCCGACAGCGCGAAGGACGCTGGGCTCGCGGCATCGCGCTGGGCCATCCAGCGCGCGCAGATCGCGCTGTGTGCGCTCGGCGCCGAGCGCGGCGTAAGGATCCTGTTCTTCCACGGTCGTGGCGGTTCAGCCAGCCGCGGCGGTGGCAAGACCGAGCGCGCAGTGATCGCCGCCCCGCGCGGCAGCGTTGACGGCTATCTGCGCCTCACCGAGCAGGGCGAGGTCATCCACCGCAAGTACGGCATTCGCGCCCTGGCCCTGCGCAATCTTGAGCAGACGGCTGGCGCCGTGCTGCGCGCAACCGCGCGGCCGCGTCCGCCCGAGCCGCGCGAGCCCGCTTGGCGAGAGTCCATGGCCCTGATCGCCAGCGAGTCGCGGCGCGTCTACCGTGCCTTCGTGCATGAAGACCCGGCCTTTGTGCCCTACTTCCGTGAAGCGACGCCGATCGACGTGATCGAACGTTTGAAGCTGGGCTCACGCCCGGCCAAGCGCGCGGCCGGCGGCCAGGCCGGCGTCGAATCGCTGCGCGCGATCCCCTGGGTGTTTGCGTGGTCGCAGAACCGCTGCAACCTCACTGCGTGGTATGGCGTGGGCAGCGGTCTGGCCGCCGCGATCGAGGCCAAGGGCGTTGAGGCCATGGCCGAGATGGCGCGCGACTGGCCCTTCTTCGCCACCTTGGTCGACGATGTCGAAATGGTGCTCGCCAAGACCGAGCTCGATATCTTCGCGCGCTACTCGCAGCTGGCCACCGCCGAGCTGCACGTCGCGCTATTCCCGCGGATCGAAGCCGAGTTCGAGCGCACGCGACGTGCGGTGCTCGATCTCAAGAGCGCGCAGGCACTGCTGCTGGGTGACCGCCGCCTGCGCCTGTCGATCCGCCTGCGCAATCCCTACGTGGATCCGATCAGCCTGCTGCAGGTCGACCTGCTGCGGCGCTGGCGCGCAGCCGGCCGACCCGAGGACGCGCTGTTCCATGCGCTCGTGGCCACCGTGAACGGCATCGCGGCCGGCGTACAGAACACCGGTTGATTGCGGCGCTACAGCCCGTGCAGCGCCTGCTGCAGGTCTTCGATCAGGTCGTCGGCGTGTTCGAGTCCCACCGAGACCCGCAGCAGACCCTGCGGCGAGACCGGGTGCGCGCCTTCCACCGAGGCGCGGTGTTCGATCAGCGATTCGCAGCCGCCCAACGACGTGGCGCAGTGGAACAGGCGTGTGCTGCCGGCCACACTGAGCGCCGCCGCGCGGCCGGCGGCCAGCTCGAAGCTCAGCATGCCGCCGGGGTGCTTCATCTGCCGAGCCGCCAGCGCATGGCCGGCGTGTGAGGCAAGACCCGGGTAATGCACCACCGACACCGCCGGATGCGCGGCCAGCGCAGCGGCAACCTTCTCGGCGTTCGCGCAGTGCATGGCCATGCGCGCTGGCAGCGAGCGCAGCCCGCGCAGGATCAGCCAAGCGTTGAACGGGCTGGCGCTGCCGCCGAGCAGCTTGCGCACCTCGTAGCAGCGCGCGGCCAGCGCATCGTCGCGGGCGAAGCAGAGCAGGCCGCCCATCACGTCCGAATGCCCGCCCATGTACTTGGTGGCCGAATGCATCACCACGTCGGCGCCCAGCGCGATCGGCTGCTGCAGGATCGGCGTGGCGAACGTGCTGTCGACAATCACCAGTGCGGAGTGGGCGTGCGCGATCTCCGCGCAGGCGGCGATGTCGACCACCTGCATCAGCGGGTTCGAGGGCGTTTCGATCCACAGCGCACGCGTTTCACCATCGACCGCCGCGCGCAACGCAGCGAGGTCGCGAGCATCAACGAAGCGCGACGACAGGCCCCAGCGCGGCAGCCAGTGCTCGGCCAGCTCGCGCACACCGTGGTAAAGATCGCGCTGGAACACCACGTTCCCGCCCGCCGGCAACGCCTGCAGCAGACAGCTGGCCGCAGCCATGCCGGTCGACAGCAGCAGCGCGCGGGAGGCTCCGTCCAGCGCAGCGGCGGCCTGCTCCAGCCGAACCTGGGTGGGGTTGTTGTCGCGCTGGTAGAGGTAGCCGTGATCCTGGGTGCCATCAGGCGCATGCAGGAACGTGGTGGAGAGGTTGAGCGGCGCGGCCAGCGCGCCGGTCTCGCGATCGGGCTCGGCGCCGATGTGCACGGCGCGGGTTTCAAGGCGCATGGCCGGGTCCTGTGACGGTGGGGCGCACGCAGTCTGTGCGTGCCCGCACAACCCGGCAATGGTCAAAGGTCAGTCGATCGCAGCTTTGCGATACTGCGCGACCCGCAAGCCCCAGAGTCCCGCTCGATGTCCAGCCATGCACCCGCCGACGAACTGCTCGCCACCGCACGCCGTCGCTACCTGCCAATTTACCGCCCCCGCGAGCTGATCCTGGAGCGCGGCGAAGGCTCGCGGGTCTGGGACAGCGCGGGTCGCGACTACATCGATCTCGCCGGGGGTATCGCCGTCAACGCGCTGGGCCATGCCGATCCGGACCTGCGGGCGGCGCTGATCGAGCAGAGCGCCAAGCTCTGGCACACCAGCAACATCTTCTACAGCGAGCCGCCCGTGCGTCTGGCCGAGGAACTCGTCGAGTCTTCCGGCTTTGCCGAGCGTGTGTTCCTGTGCAACTCGGGCGCCGAAGCCAACGAAGCCGCAATCAAGCTCGCCCGCAAGCACGCTGCAGCCCAGGGCAAGGCGCCCGCGCAGAGGGTAGTCATCACGTTCCGCGGCAGCTTTCACGGCCGCACGCTCGCGACCATCACCGCGACCGCCCAGCCCAAGTATCAAGAGGGCTTCGAGCCTTTGCCGGGCGGCTTCCGCTATGTCGACTTCAACGACGTCGCTGCGTTCGACGCAGCCTTCGATGCCGATGTCTGCGCCGTGCTGGTCGAGCCCATCCAGGGCGAGGGCGGGGTGATGCCGGCCGCGCCGGGCTTTCTTGCGCACCTGCGTCGTCGCTGCGACGAGACTGGCGCGCTGCTGATGCTGGACGAGATCCAGTGCGGCATGGGCCGCACAGGCCGCCTGTTCGCCTGTCATGGCGAGGGGGTGGAGCCTGACACCGTGAGCTTGGCCAAGGCACTGGGCGGCGGATTCCCGGTCGGCGCTTTGCTGGTCGGCAAGCGCGCCGCCGAGAGTCTCGGTTTCGGCAGCCACGGCACGACCTTCGGCGGCAATCCGCTGGCGGCAGCCGTAGCGCGGGCGGCGCTGGCCAAGCTCAAATCGCCGGAGTTGCTCGCGAACGTTGAGGCCCGCGGCGCGCAGCTGGTTGCCGGCCTGCACGACATCAACCGCCGGCTCGCTGTGTTCAGTGGTGTGCGTGGCCGCGGGCTGATGCAGGGCGGGGTGCTGATCAAGCAACACGCATCACGCGCCGCCGAAGTGCTGGATGCGGCCGCCGTCGAGGGCCTGCTCGTGCTCTCGGCAGGCGTAGGCGTGCTGCGCTTCGTGCCGGCGCTGAACATCCGCGAAGATGAGTTGGCCGAAGGCCTGCGCCGGCTGGAGCGCGCGCTGCGGGCGGTGTTTGGCTGAGTCGCAGTCGCCTGGAGCGACGCTCTTGCGTCGCCCAGGGTGAAACCTCAGGCAACTTTTGCTTCCCTTAAGGCCTCGCGCGCTGCTGCAATCGTGGCCTCGATATCGGCGTCGCTATGCGCCGCCGAGATAAAGCCCGCCTCGTAGGCGGACGGAGCGAAGTACACCCCGCGCTTCAGCAGGCCGTGGAAGAAGCGGTTGAACGCTGGGATATCGCAGGCGGTGGCTTGGGCGAAGCTTTCCACCTTCTGGTCGGTAAAGAAGAGACCGAACATGCCAGGCACGCGGTTGGTGGTGACCGCCACGCCGGCCTCGCGAGCGGCGTCTTCCAGCCCATCGCAGAGGAGATCCGTCTTGCGCATCAGGTCTTGGTAGAAGCCCGGCGCCTGGATCAGCTCCAGCGTGGCTAGGCCGGCGGCCATGGCGACCGGATTGCCTGACAGCGTGCCAGCCTGGTAGATCGGACCCGACGGCGCGATCTGCGACATGACCTCGCGGCGTCCGCCATACGCGCCGACCGGCATGCCGCCGCCGATGATCTTGCCGAAGGTGCTCAGATCCGGCGTCACCCCGTACAGGGCCTGTGCGCCACCCAGGGCAACGCGAAAGCCGGTCATCACCTCATCGAAGATCAGAAGCGCGCCATGCCGGCTGCACAGATCGCGCAGGTGCTGCAGGTAGTCGGGCTTTGGGAGGATGCAGTTCATGTTGCCGGCGATCGGCTCGATGATCAGGCAGGCAATCTCGCTGCCGTGCTGCTCGAACAGTGCCGTAGCACCCTCGAAGTCGTTGTATGCCAGGGTGAGGGTAAGGTCAGCGAGGCCGCTGGGCACACCCGGCGAGGTCGGCACGCCGAAGGTCAGCATTCCGGAGCCTGCTTTCACCAGGAAGGCATCGCCGTGGCCGTGGTAACACCCCTCGAACTTCACCACCCGCGAGCGGCCCGTGTAACCGCGGGCCAAACGGATCGCCGACATCGTGGCCTCGGTGCCGGAGTTCACCATGCGGCTCATCTCCATCGAGGGCACGAGGCGCGCGACGGTCTCGGCCATTGTGACCTCAAGCGGGTTCGGCACGCCGAAGCTGAGGCCGTTCGATGCGGTGCGCGTGACCGCCTCCAGCACCTTTGGATGGGCGTGGCCAGCGATCATCGGTCCCCAACTGCCGATGTAGTCGATGTAGCGCTGGCCTTCGACGTCCCACAGGTAGGGGCCTTCGGCACGCGTGGCGAAGAAGGGTTCGCCGCCAACTGAGCGGAACGCGCGCACGGGCGAGTTCACGCCGCCGGGCATCAGCTGCTGGGCGCGCTCAAACAACGCGTGATTGGTGTGCATCGACATCTCCTTGAAACTCGGGAAAGGCTAGACGAAGCGCGCGTACTGCAGCGGCGGGATCGGCGGCTTCGTAAACGGAGGTGATGACGGCGAGCAAATCCGCGCCGGCAGCGACAAGGCTCGGGGCCAGCTCGGGTGTGACTCCCCCGATGGCGACGATGGGCAAACCCAGTGGGCGCGCATCTCGGAGCAGCGTTACCTCGGCGCGCTTCGCCAGCGGCTTTGTGCTTGATGCGGCAAAGGCCCCGAACGCTATGTAGCTGGCGCCATCGGCTCGCGCTTGTGTGGCCCTCTCGATGCTTGCATAGCAGGACGCCCCGACGAGGGCAGCCGGACCCATGCGCTCGCGCGCCAGCTTCACACCTGCATCGTCGCCACCTAGATGCACGCCGGTGGCCCCTACCCGCATGGCAAGCTCCGGATCGTCGTTGACAATCAACGCAACCTTGAACTCGGCGCACAGCTCCGCCAAGGCCAAAGCCTGATAGGCACGCAGCTGCATCGCGGCGACCTTGTTGCGGTACTGCAGAAGAACAACCCCTGCCGAAAGCGCCAAGCGGGTGCGCTCAAGCAGCAGGGAGGTGTCGCCCAGGTCCGGGGTGATCAGATACACGCCGCGCAGAGGCGAAGACATCGGCAGGCAAGCTTGGGCTGGGTCCAGCGGGCATGGAAGAATACCAGCGGACACCTATACCCACCGAGGACAACACATGAGCACTGCAGCGGCAGCCCACGGAACCCGACATTGGATGTGCGTGGTGTGCGGCTTCATCTATAGCGAGGCTGCCGGCTTGCCCGATGAAGGCATCGCGCCAGGCACCGCTTGGGAGAACGTACCGGAGACCTGGCTCTGTCCAGACTGTGGCGTCACTAAGTCGGACTTTGAAATGGTTGAGATCAAGGCCTGAGCCATGCCCCCGCGGCCCTCGCCCCACCCTAGCCTCGACCTTCAGGGCTGACCTCGTTCGGGGATGCCTGGCCCGAACGCCAGTTCATCGCCGCGGCGGACGCCAAGCGCGTCTGCGCTTCCTGCATTCAGCTCTAAGGTGTACAGGCTTGGTCCCGCGCTTGGGTAGCTGGGGCAGATGGCGCTTTTGCAAGGAGGCACGTTGCGGGCTACGGACACGAGCCGACGTTGGTCATCGAAGTAGAAGATGTCCAGCGGGATCAGCGTGTTCTTCATCCAGAAGGCCAGCGGCTGGGTCCGGTCGAAAAGGAACAGCATCCCTTGGTCTGAAGGCAGCTCGGTGCGATGCATCAGCCCCTGCTGCCTCGCTGCTTCCGTCTGTACGACCTCCACATAGAAGCGCTGACCCTTGATCTCCACCCACGTATCGGGGCGCGCTTGGCAGGCGGTGACGAGCAGAGTGAGGCTGAGCACGAGTAGGAGGCGCATGAAATCTCCGAACGGTGGGTGGCACGGGCGGAACCTTAACCAAGAAAGCTGCCGCGAACTTGTTCGCTT